>DATKVT010000039.1 GCA_035529935.1 Williamwhitmania sp.
CATTTTGGTTCCTTTTCCCACCATTTCAAGTATCCAAACCTCATTTGGATCGCCTATGGAAAATGATTCCCCTTCTGAAGCATAACCGTACTGGGCCACTAGGTCGGCCATCACCTTTATGGCTTCACGAGCGGTTTTCGACCGCTGAAGTGCAAGGTAAATAAGGCTACCGTAGTCTACAGTAGCAGTGGTGTCACGCAACTCTTCTTTGCCACCAAAGGTGGTTTCACCAATGGTAACTTGGTACTCGTTCATGTTGCCCACCACGTTGTAGGTTTGAGCTGCTTGAGCAATTTGCCCCATCAACTTACCAGTATCCCATTCGTAAATGTTCATCATGGTTCCGGCAGGGTAGGTTTGAGCCGACCAGTGGTAGAGCTCGCCATAAAGAGTGTGTGAATCGGCAGAGTAGGACAAAATGGTAGATCCGTCGGCCGATGCTCCCTTAGTAATTAGAAAGTTTGTACAGGCCAAGGAAGCGCTCGAAATAGCGAAAAGACCCAATGTCAGTGCTACCGAGGCTTTGAAAATGATATGCTTCATAGTATTGTAGATTG
The DNA here is from genome assembly GCA_035529935.1 of Williamwhitmania sp. NCBI lineage: Bacteria > Pseudomonadati > Bacteroidota > Bacteroidia > Bacteroidales > Williamwhitmaniaceae > Williamwhitmania > Williamwhitmania sp. Next base: position 558 of record DATKVT010000039.1, read on the forward strand.
ATTTAGAATTTGGTTCAGGGCAAATGTATAAAAAAAGTGACCTCTTCAAAATGAGATATCACATGCGGAATTAGATGGTGAAACTATATGATGGTTTAACTGTGGGTGAATATCCCACCTCCTTTGGACATAACGCCAGCAACACTGTTCCTTTCAGCACCAGTTACGGTGGCAAGGCTTGAGCCGATATTACTGAGGTAAAGAACTCCTAAAAAGGCAAAAATAAGAGCCTCCTTATAATCGATGGTTATGGTATCCGGTATCACGAGGGGTAGCTTTGTGTTTTGCCTTAAGAGGGATACTAGAAATGAATTTTTTGCACCACCCCCTGTCACCAATACGTTTTTGCAATTTGTGCTGCTTAAACAGGCTCCTATTTGTTGTGCTATATGGAGATATACTGTGTGTAGCCTATCGTTGGTGCTATAGCTACCAAAGTGTTTTAAAATTGGTAAAAATTCCTGCTCAATCCATTCACTGCCCAACGACTTTGGACCAACTTTTTTGTAATAATCGAGGTTATTCAATTGCTGAAGTAACTCGGGAATAGGTTGCCCATTTCGTCCGAGCTCACCATTGCAATCGTAGCTGTGGCCAAGCTCTAGGGCGAGGTTGTTCAATACAATATTTACCGGAGATGTGTCGTATGCCAAGCGATGCCCGTTATGCTGGTATGAAATGTTTCCAAATCCCCCTAAGTTGAGGCATACGTCGTATTGCGAAAATAGGAGCAGGTCGCCGATTGGCACTAAAGGGGCACCCTGCCCACCAAGCATTACATCTCCTGAACGGAAATCCCATACTGTATCAATGCCTGATACCGCAGCAATGGCGCTGCCATGTCCAAGCTGGAAGGTAACCTTACTTGTAGGCTGGTGGAAAATAGTATGCCCATGTGAGGCAATTATTTTGGGACGAAGCTGATGTTTGATGATAAATTCGTGTGAAATACGCCCTAGGTATTGCCCATATTCGGCATGTAAAGTCAATAAATCAAGAGAGGGAAGCGTCTCAGCCCCCCTCAATTTAGTAATCCACTCAGCTGAGTATGGAATGGTTTCAGCATGCTCGATGCTATATTGCCAAGAATTGCCTGCGTGTGAAAATTTGCAATAAGCCAAATCGACTCCGTCAAGCGATGTCCCAGACATGATACCGAGAGCTGCAATAGCTTTCATTCACCCCAATGGTTAGTGAGTCATATTGATGACGAGGTCGGTAATGGCCTCATTAATTAAACCCATCAGGTTGTCTTTTCCTTCGAAGGCATTATTATTAGCAATTCCATCTAGCAGCGTAGCATCCGTCGGGAGAATATTTTTTGCCTTTGCCATGCCCTGAAATTTATCAACGGGAATAATTCCCTTATTGTTGAAAATTGTCATCACTATGGTAACGTTAGGGCGAAAACCTGGCTCGGATTCTTCCGTAATTGTATCGGTTGTCTCCTTTTTGTCCTTATTGATTTGCCGTGCTGAGTTGTAGGGATCGTTTCGAGGTTCAACCGCTGTAATGGTAATGGCTATTTTAAAGTAGAATTTTGAATTTCCAATTCGGATAACCTTGCTAATATTTCCATCTGGGTAGCCAAATTTATCATAGCTAATTCGGTCTTGAAAACTTTCAAGAGGTTGAATGTCCATGCCAATTTCCTGCTCTAACCGCTGCTCCAGCTGGGAAAATGCATCGTTTCTGACGGCCTTTTCAATTGGGTCAACTTTAGCATCTTTTTCAAAAAGATCCTTATACGGATCGAGGTAGGTGTAAACGGATGGATCGATGGTTACTACATACGAAATGAGCGTAAGTTGCTTATTCCGGTAGTTTGTGTTCGGCTTAGCCCATGCAAGCGATACAATGGTCAATGCCAGAAGGGTGAAAATAATCTTTTTCATTGTGTAGCAAATTGATTCTACAAAGTTAGCATTTTTTGATCAACCTTGCTACTGGTAGGGAGAACCTACCAATGAAAGCCATAATTCTTTTCGGTTTTATTGCCTAGTAAATCAGTGCATTGAATCATAATGATATGCGTAATTCCTGGTTGTATGTGTTTTGCACTTAACTTCAGGCGAAGCTGTTTTTCCTTGGGTTCATAGGCCACAGCAACCCAATTCCCATCGACAAATGCACTATAGCTGGCAATTCCGGTATCTTCATCATCAATCTTAAACATCAGGTATTGCTCCCCATCAATATTATCACCATCGGAAAAGTTGGTGGCTTGCAGCAGGGGCGGAGTTGTGTCACGTGCAATAGTAAATACTCCAAAATTCCTCGTTTCCATGGTTATAGTAGAATCTTCACCGACAATTCCTCCTGCATAGGCAATCTGTCGAGACCTGGTAAACCGGGCAATGTAAATCCTGTCGGTTGTTTTGACGTCCAACATTTTAAGGTTGACCTCTATTTTTATAGGTCTTTGCAAGGCAATAGTTGGCGAACCAACAAAGAAGGCCTTGCACAATGATTGAGTGCATTGGCAGCTGGTGTCACCAAGCTCAACAATTGCTGGGCCATATAGTGCATTGGCGGGAATGGTGGCAGTAACTCCACCCACTGTGAGCGTTGCCGATTTCAATGGCTCAACAATAATTTGTGTATTGGGGTTATTTATCACCAGCGGAGCTGGGTTATACAGGTGTTTTGGTGAGAGGTTAAACCGTAGTGAGGAGACATTCCTGTTGTGGTCGGCAACAGAAATTTCAAAGGAATCGGTCTTTGTGGTATCCAATTCAAAAATGCCATCATTGACATTTACGCTATATACCGAAAGTGGATCGTTGCTTTCTCGGAATAGCTTGATTATTTCGCCATAGTTTAGGCTCTTGGCTCCATAATCGGTAAAGGCATTAGCATAGCGAGTCTCTGCGTAGCTAAACTCGGTTAACTTAAAGGCAAAATCCACCTTACCGTTTTGTTTTAGAGAACCATAGGTAACGTCGAAGGTTCCTTTTTGGTTGTCAATCTTGTCATCGGCAATTATGCCAAAAGCAATTCTCTTTGGAAGCATTTTTTCTTTATCCAAATTTGCCGAATAGCTAGCTTCACCTTCCTTATTGGTTTTAATTCCCCTTATCCTTCGGAAGAGCACGGTATCGCCATAGCCTACCACCTCATAGAGCACCAGTCGCTTAATTTGAGGAGCGGTTTCATCCTTCAAGTCATAAAATCCTTGTGAGAGCGGATCGATGGGATGTTGGTTTTTTGAAATTCGAACCTCGTAGTGTAGGTGAGGACCTGTTGATCCTCCGGTGTTTCCAGAAAAGCCAATGGTGTCTCCCTTCTGGATGCAGAGTAATTCGGGTTCGGGGAAGTCCTCAATATCCCATTTTTGCTGCTCATATTGCAGGCTGTCTACATAATTTTCCAATTTAGCCGAAAAGCGTTCAAGGTGTCCATAAACCGTGGTGTAGCCGTTGGGGTGGTCGATGTAAACTGCGTTGCCATAGCCCACTGAGCTAATCTTGATGCGCGATACCCATCCATCGTAGGGGGCAACCACCACCATGCCTGTATCGCTATTGGTTCTAAAATCTATTCCAGAATGAAAATGGTCTGTTCTCGGTTCTCCAAAAACCGAGGAAACGCCGTTATTGTCTGGCAACGGGTCAGAAAATCCGGAATTTGGGTTCTGAGATAGCAGTATTGTCGGTATGAAAATCATCCCAACGAGGCTAAAAGAAAATATTTTTATACTCATTATTTTTTTTGAAATACAGCTGTTCAGGGGTGTTTGACTCAAAATCCCGCCAATGGTTGCATTACGGGAGCCCAAGTAAAAAATATTTTTTGATTTTTTGAAGAACCTGTGCTAACTTTGTATTGCTAATTTTTTACTTAACCTAATGAACGAAGTGAGCGAGTCGGTTGTTGATAGACTAAAGGATAAGTTATCCGTTGTGATCGATGCTTATGAGAAGCTTGAAGCAGTGAATAGCCAACTTTTAGTTGAAAAGACTAAGCTTACTGAGGCAATTCGTGGAAAGGACGATGTTATTGAGCAGCTAGAACGCAAGGTTGAAACGTTGGTTGTTGCAAAATCGTTTGCCTCCTCAAGCGAAGATACGCATGAAGGTAAGTTAAAGATTAACAAAATTGTGCGGGAAATTGACAAATGTATTGCTCTTTTAAATCGATAGCCCGATTGCTAAATGGATGATAAACTTTCAATAAAAGTAAACGTAGCCGAACGATACTATCCCTTGAAGATAGAGCGGGCCGATGAGGAAAAGATTCGGCGGGCTGCCAAGATGATTAACGACAGGGTTCTGCAGTATAAGCAGCGCTACACCGATAAGGATACACAGGACTTTTTGGCCATGGCTGCCTTACAGTTTGTGATTCGGCTGCTGGAGCATGAGGAGAAGTTGGATATGAGCCCAGTTATGGATGGTTTATCAGAAGTAGAAAGAGATTTGGACGACTTTATAGAGAGAAAAACAGGTTCTTTTAAATAGCATTGCCCGCATAGTTTCCTATATCTTGTGGCGAAACTCAACATTTTAACACTTGGAGTTAAGCTCATATTGTCGAAACCAGGCCTAGTACCAACTTCGGTTGGGATTCCCTTCGGGGAACGTTGGAAGGTTGAGATTGTTTGGCAGCTCCACCCATGTTCATTGGGGTTTCAAAAACAATAGGAAACTTATGCGGGCATTTTTTAGTTTTATTAACTATTTATTTTACGTTTATGGTATATACAATAGTGGCTGCAGGCCTTGCCCTCATAGGCGGATTTGCAATATCCTACATGCTGCTTCACCTATTCCTTCGAAAAAAGCGGCAATCAATTATACGAGAGGCTGAATCTGAAGCAGAGGTCATCAGAAAAGATAAAATTCTTCAGGCTAAGGAAAAATTTTTGACGCTTAAAACTGAGCACGAAAAGGTAATTAACGAAACGAATAACAGGCTCATTCAGTTCGAAACCCGTTTGAAGCAGAAGGAAACGGCCGTATCACAAAGGATGGAGGAGTTTCAGCGGAAAAAGAATGAGATTGACGCTATCCGCAATAACCTCACTGGTCAGCTGGAGTTGGTTGAAAAGCGAACCGAGGAGCTGGATAAGATGCATAAGAATCAAATTGAGCGGCTCGAGAATATTTCCGGTATGTCGGCTGATGAAGCAAAAAATCAGCTGATTGAGAACCTAAAGGCTGAGGCCAGAACTGCTGCCATGTCCTACATTAATGAGGCAATGGACGAGGCCAAAATGACTGCTAACAAGGAGGCAAAGCGCGTAGTGATTCAAACCATTCAGCGCGTTGCAACCGAAGCTGCCATCGAAAATTCGGTTACCGTCTTCCACATTGAATCGGATGAGATAAAGGGACGGATTATTGGCCGGGAAGGTAGAAACATTCGCGCTCTTGAGGCTGCTACCGGTGTTGAGATCATTGTTGACGATACCCCAGAAGCAATTATTCTCTCCGCTTTTGATCCTGTCCGTCGCGAGATTGCCCGTTTGGCACTTCACCAATTGGTTACCGATGGTCGCATTCACCCTGCCCGCATCGAAGAGGTGGTTGGTAAGGTGCAGAAGCAGGTTGAGGAAGAGATTGTGGAGGTTGGAAAGAGAACCGCTATCGACCTTGGCATACACGGTTTGCATCCTGAGCTTATTCGCTTGATTGGAAAGATGAAATATCGTTCTTCCTACGGACAAAATTTGCTTCAGCACTCACGTGAGGTGGCTAACCTTTGCGCCATTATGGCTTCGGAACTTGGATTGAATACTAAGTTGGCAAAACGTGCCGGACTGCTACACGATATTGGAAAAGTGCCCGACGATGAGCCGGAACTTCCACATGCTATTCTTGGTATGAAGCTGGCCGAGAAGTATAAGGAGAAGCCCGAAATTTGCAACGCCATTGGTTCTCACCACGATGAGGTAGAAATGACTACACTTATTGCTCCTTTGGTTCAGGTGTGC
>DATKVT010000040.1 GCA_035529935.1 Williamwhitmania sp.
TTCCCAGCAGCTTCACGTTGGGCAGCTCCTTGGAGTAGGGAAACTGCTTCTCGGGAATTTGGTAGTTGGCCTTGGAGTAGCCCACCTCCTTCATAAAGGTTATGGTGCGCACGTCTACGCCAATGTTGTAGCCGGTTTCGAACTTTAGTACGAGGTGAAATTCGTCGTGGGTCTCGGCACGGGGAAGCACCACGCCCCAGTATTTTCCGCGGGTGCTCTCAATCTCCACCTGACCCCAAACGCGGGCGTGGTAGTGCTTTAGTATCTCCAGTGCTTTGCCTCTATATCCTTGAAAATCGTTGTCCATGGTTGTAATGCTGTTTTACCCTAGTGTTTAGTTCAAATGTTGCTGCTTGCTGAGAGCCGTTGCCACCGCCTTTTGCAGCTCGGCCATGGGCATGTTACCAATGGCCTGGTGGCGAAGCTGCCCCATAACCCATTTTTCGGCGGCCACGGGTTGCTTGGTTCGTCCCACGCGGGCATACTCGGTGGCGTAGGCGGTCACCTTTTGGGTGATCGTTTCGGGGGTGCTCCTCTTAAAGCCGATGAGCTGCAGCAGCTCCTCCGGCGACTTGTCGGGATGGCTAAACAGGTTGCGCAGCAGCATGGCGGTGAGCTCCACCTCCAACTTCTGCTCCTTGAGGTATTTCATTAGGTTGAAGAGCTTTTCGGCATCGGCAATTTCGGCCTGCTTAATGGATACCAGGTGCTTGAGCTGCTGGGCAATGAGCAGCGCCACGGTGCGTGGATTGTAGCCCAGCCCGGCAATGCGCTCCACGGTTCCCACTAGGTTGCTCCGCAGCAGGAAGAGGTGGCACGTTTCGGGCACCTTCCACTGCTTCAGCTGGTTTATGCGGAGGTGGAGATCGGTGGGGAGCTTTTTGCGCAGCGCCTCCAGGTGCTCCTCCTCCACGGCAATGGGGGCCGAGTCGGTGTCGGGATACATGCGGTCAGCGCCGGGAAGCACCCGTTCGAATATGGTGGTGCCATCCTCCAACGATTTACGCGTTTCGGGTGGGATGCCTTCAAAGGCCATTTTACATCGTTCCTCAATGGTTTCGAGGGCGGTGGGTATGTCGGCGTCAAGTCCCCAGAAGGCGATGAGGGCATCGTCGTCGGTGGCGCCGAGCACCTGCCGTAGCTTGGCAAAGTTGAAGTGGGGTGCGTTGGAGTCAATCTCCTCGGAGTGCACCATATTGGGCTTTTCGATGCAGGCAATAACCTTGAGCCTGTCGGATATTTCGTTGGCAAAGCACTTGCCGGGCTGGGTGAAGTGCGACAGCGCTCCGGCAAACTGGGGCAGCTTAACGCCTATCAGCTTGAGGGGTTTGTTTTGGGGCACTCCAGCGGGAAAGGTAAAGCCCAGCTCCACGGGGTCGAGCTCCTTCCACTGGGACTTCCAGCCGGAGTGGTTGGGAATGCGGACCAGCAGCTCGTCGCGCAGGTGGAGCAGCGCCCACTGGCGGAACGCCTCGTTGTGCGACAGGACCGGAATCCAGGTGATGTGCGCCACGCCCTTTATCTCCACGCGTGAACCGCCGCGGCAGCTCACGTTCACATCCTGACGGGCGGCACCAATGCCGGTGCGCACCTTGCCGGTGCTGCGGTTTACAAAGCGGATGAAGTTGCAGGCCTCGGCCAGCTCATGGGGGGTAAAGAGCTGCGGGTGGGTCACCGTTTCGATGAGCGGCATGCCCAACCGGTCGGTTTTGTATACTCGGGTGTGTCCAATGTCGGATATTTCGCGGCAGGAGTCCTCCTCAATACTCAGCTGCAGGATGCCCACCCTTTTGCCGGCAATCTGCATCTCGCCATCAATGCCGATGATGGCGGTGCGCTGAAAGCCGGTGGGGATGCTGCCGTCGAGGTATTGCTTGCGGGTGATGTGCACCTCGCCCACCACGTTCAGCTTGCAGAGCAGGCTAATTTCGAGGGCTATCTCCAGCGCCACCTGGTCGATGCGGAAGGGGGGCGTATCGTCAATTTCGTAGGTGCAGGCCGTTTTGTTGTTGATGCGGTAAACAATCTCTTTTCGGGTTTTGAACTCCATGAGCGCGGTGCCGTCGTATACTCCCATTTCGCTAAGGGTGGGGCGCATGTGGCGCACGATTTCGGCGTTGTAGTCGCTGTGCTTTTGGAATATTCCTGCGGGGCAGCGGCAGAATAGCTTGCGCTTGGTGAGGAGCTGCTGGTGCACCTCGAGGCCGGACTTAAAGCCTATTCTTTCGTAGTCGGCGGGGGTGGCTTCGCTGAGCGAAACGTAACCAATTTCGTTTTTTGTTTGGAGATACCGGTGGAGTCCGATTGGGCCCCCGGATTTAGCATTGTGAGTATCCATGGGCAAAACCTAAAAGAAATATCAATTTTCTTGCGAGGATATTAAGGTCCTCGAAAGGTCTTTCAATATAGGAGTTCCGTTTTAGAAATCGTTTGCAGTTTGCCCATTATTTTTGAACAAACGGTGAACAGGTTGAAAGGCAGAGGAGTGGTTGGAGGGGTAAGAGTTAAAAAAGTTGATGGTTTTTAAAGTTTGTGATGAGTTTTAGTATATTTGATTTCCTCTATGCTAAAGGTATGCAGGTTATGAGTAACTTTTTACTTAGCCGATGACCATAATTTATTCTATAATTTCATATGATGAAATGGATTAAGAATATCTATTTTTTCTTCTCAATCGGGCTTTTGTTAGCTGGATTTGTGATTGACATTGTTGACCCTTATAATTACTATAATTGCCGTTTATTTCTGCCCATAGCTTTATTCTTCCTGTTTTTTTTCTTAACAGCGAAGGCAGTAAAGGATGCTTTTTCAAAAGTGTTAAGGACTTGGAATAAGCTATTCTTGTCGACGATGATGGTTCTGATGACGGTGATCATGTTTTTTAAATATGGAAAGTTAGATTATGGTGATTATGCAGGTTTATTCATAATACCTCTATTCTACTTGGCCGTTTATTTTGAATGGTCGACATCGAGGAAGATGAATTTTAAGCATGTTGTCGTAATTATTACATTCTTTATTCTGTCAATCCCTGTTCTTGGCATTAACTATTACCAAGGACCTATAACTTATATTCCAAAATATTGGCTAAATCGATTTCTTATTGAAAGTAGGGAAGAAATAACACTTCCTTATACCTTTTCCAATAGCGATGCAGCAAAACTAAGTCTAAAAGGTGACACGTTAAGGAATTCTGAAAATTACGAAGCAGCCATTAACTATTACAATGCGGCAAAGAAGTTGGAGCCTGGAAATCCAGGTATTTACTTCAACTTATCTGAATGTTACTCATATCTGAATGCGTTGGAGTTGGCAGTTTCAGAATTGGATACGGCCATAATGCTCGATGACCAGTATGCTGGATCGTATAATAATAGAGGTTTACTCTTTTCAAAGCTAGGTCAAAACGAAAAAGCGATGGCCGATTATAAAAAGGCCATCAGTTTGGATTCAACTCATCATTCACTATACTATAATTTAGCAATAACGTATTATCGTAAAGAGCAGTATGATAGTGCTTGCAGCGCATTAAACCATGCAGAGCGAATTGGATACAAAGACAAGACGACTTATTACTATCATATGATTCGAAAACATTGCAGGTAGCTTTTAAAAGTCATAGCCCACGATTTTAACCGTGGGTTGTGAAAAGAGATTTGAAAAATGGAACCGTTTCAACGGTTTACTAACCTTCCTTAAATGCTTTTTTGTAAGTTTGGATGGAACACAATGCCATGCTGTCGCTATCATTTAAACTAGCCATGTTTGAGAAATTTCTATCGCTAATAAACTACTACGTTGCTCTGAATGAGGAGGAAATTGGCTACCTGAGAGATGTTTTGGTAGTGAAGCAACACAAAAAGGGAGAGGTTATTTTTAGCGAGGGGCAGGTTGCCCGAACCATATACTTTGTGCTGGAGGGCTGCGTGAGGCTCTTCTACAACGTGGATGGGGCCGATAAAACGGCATTCTTCTTCACCGAAGGAAAGTTTATTTGTGCCGGTGCCAGCTACACCTTTGGCACTCCTGCCCGTGAGAACTATCAGGCGGTGGAGAATACGGTGCTGGTGCATCTCGATAGGCAAACCATCGACCAGCTGCTGCAGCTGTCGCCAAAGTTTGAGCTTATTGCGCGCATTTCTATCGAGGACGAGCTGATAACTAGCCAGCAGCTCATAGCCTCGTTTATTACGCTATCGCCAGAAGAGCGCTATACCGAGCTGCTGAAAACCAACGGTGACCTGTTTCGAAGGGTTCCGCAGCATTACATCGCCTCATTTTTGGGCATTTCGCAAGAAACATTGAGCCGAATAAAACGGAGAGTTGTTATAAGGGAAGGCAAACGTAAATCTTGACGATGGTCAAGAGTTTTTATTTAGGTCGAGGTTTACTTTGTGGTATAATTTTAACAAGTAAACAGGATGGTTATGAATGGTAAACATGCTTTGGTGGCTGGTGCCACGGGGTATTTGGGCAGATACATTGCTAAGCAGCTGGCTGAGGCGGGGTATACAGAAAGGGTTATAGTCCGCAATAGGCAAAAGGCTGGGTTCGACGCGCAGCACTTCGACGTTGTGGAGGCTCAGGTTACGCAGCCCGCATCGTTGATGGGGGTTATGGATGGAATTGACGTAGTGATAAGCGCGGTTGGAATAACGCGGCAAAAGGATGGGCTCACCTACATGGACGTGGACTACCAAGCAAACAGGAATTTGCTGAACGAGGCTCTGCGTGCGAGCGTTGGTAAGTTTATTTATGTTTCCGCTTTCAATGGCGATAAGCTTCGCAACTTGAAAATTTTTGAGGCTAAGGAGCGATTTGTGGACGAGCTGAAGGCGTCGGGAATAGAGTATACCGTTATGCGCCCCAATGGCTATTTCTCCGACCTGGGCGACTTTCTCACCATGGCCAAGGGTGGAAGGGTTTACCTCTTTGGTAGCGGTAACTTTAGGCTTAACCCCATTCACGGTGCCGATTTGGCCGAGGTGTGCGAGGCAGCTATTACCTCTTCCGAAAAGGAGATGGCTGTTGGTGGTCCCGATATTTTGAGTCAGAACGACATTGCGGTGTTGGCGCTCAGGGCGTGGTCGAAAAAGGTGAAGATTTCCCACCTTCCAGACTGGATTAGGAGGATGATCATATGGTTTATGCGAACCTTCACTTCATCTAAGACCTATGGCCCCATTGAGTTTTTCCTTACCACCATGGCCATGGAGTTTGTTACCCCCACCTATGGAAAGCGCAGGCTGGAGGATTTTTTTGCCGAAAAGGTGGCGGAAGGTAAGGGGCAACAGTAGCGGAGAGCTCTGTTGCTTGCAACAGCATCACATAGCCTACGGTTTCAAACGAGGGAAAAAAGCATTGGTTGAAAAAGAGCCAGGTGTTTAAGAATGGAGTTGTAGCGCAATTTCCTTTTTCCTTTTCCCTTGATAAAAAAGGACCAAAAAATCAAGTCTTGGCTGCTCGCCGACCCTTAACGGCCTCGTGAGCTAAAACGGCGAAACTCGCTTCGCTCAAACAGCCGCCGTTTTAACGCTACTTTCGGCCTAAGGGTCCCCGGCTGCACAGCCTAGAGCGCTGGTCTACGAACTTTCGCCATTGAAAAACATAGCCCACGGTTTTAACCGTGGGTTGTGAAAAGAGATTTGAAAACGGAACCGTTTCAACGGTTTATCCTTATGGTATGAAATCGCTATGGCACCCTTTCTTCCTATACTAAAACACCTTCATCAGGTTTTCGATGAAGATGGCCAGCCCAATGAGCATAATAAATATGGAGAAGATGCGGCGTAACCATACCTGATCGATTCGCTTGGCGTAGTAGGCACCTAGAATTCCTCCAAGGGATCCGCCCGCCACAAAAATTGCGCTAATGGTTAGGTCTATTTCACGCCCCTGAATAAAGTAGCTGGCCATCCCAAATATTCCAAACAGGAAGATGATGAAGAGGGAGGTGGCAATGGCCTCCTTCATCTTGAGCTTCGCACCAAGGAAGAGCGCGGGAACCAGCAGGAACCCGCCGCCAATTCCAAAAAAGCCGCTGGCCAATCCGGTGAGAAATCCGAGGGTCAATATTCTTGTATAGCTAATGGTTGCCGTTGCATCCGATTCGCTTGTCGCCGGCTGTTTCTTTCGGGTCATAAGGAAGCCGATGTAGATCATCAGCAGGGCAAAGGCGAGCAGCAACACGGGCCCCTTTACCTGCTTGTTCACCAGCGCACCGAGGTAGGTGCTCAGCAAACCCGGCGCAGCCATGAGGAAGGCAATCCTGAACTTCACAAGCGATTGGCGCATGTAGCTCACCGAGGAGATGAGTGAGGTAAAGCCTACAGCCACCAGCGAGGTTCCAATGGCCAAATGGATATTTTCGCCCACAACGTAAACCAGCAATGGAACGGCTAGGATGGAACCGCCGCCACCGGTTAATCCCAGTGCGCCTCCCGATAGAAGTCCGCTGAGCAGCGCAAGTAGATGAGCTAATGTCATGGGTTAAGCTGTTTGAGGTGCCAAGGTAAAACTAAATTGCATTTGATGGTAGGGTGTTTTTCACTATCGCATTATCCCAGGTTACCGGAAGCTCCTGCTCCATCCAATCGCGGATGCCACCATCCAGGTTCAAAACGTTACCGAATCCCTGTTCCAGCAAAAATATTGTGATGGTTCGGCTTCTATTGCCACTGTGACATCCAACAATAATCTCCCTGTTTCTAGGGATTTCGTTGAACCTGATAGAAAATTCGCTTTGGGGTATCTGTAGGTGGCCATCCACACCGTAGGCAACCATCTCAATCTCCTCCCACTCGCGAACATCGATGAGGAGGGCACCATTGCTAATTCTTTCTATAGCGACAGCCACGCTAACTCCCTTAATTTCTTGATTCATCATTTCAGCTATTTACGGTAATGCCACTCATTTCTTGAAACAAATTGAATTGACGCTAATAACAAAATGTTGTTGAGTGTAATTTGTCAAGACGAGTGGTTGTTCCTGTTTCGCCTGCAAATGTAAGTGATAATGATGCAGGGTGGTTATCGTAAATTTTTATGATGCATAGCTGGAGGTTATGGGGAGAAATAGTGAATAGTGAGATGTGAAAAGTGAAATGGTGAAAAGTGAAATGGTGAAAAGTTACAAGTTACAAGAAACAAAGTAACAAGTGTAGTGCCTTACATCGCCACAGGTGGTTTTGACAACATAGGCAAACCCATGAGGGTACATTGGTTGGTGAGGTGGATAAACCGTTAAAACGGTTTGGCTTTCCAACGATACTTTTTACCCACGGTTAAAACCGTGGGCTATGAAAGACGGGCAATATGCCTCGCTGAGGTTCCACCACCTACGAGTAACGTAGGGTTTTCTCCGGAGTAATGCGTGAAATGAGCAGCGATGGTATTAGCAGCATTACAAACACTGCGGCAAAGGTGCCGGCATTGAGCATCAGAATGTGGCTGAGCTGCAGGTTAATGGGCACCGACGAGAGGTAGTAGCTGGACTCGTCGAGCTTAATAATGTGGAACTGCTGCTGTAAAAAGCACAGCCCTATACCAATAACGTTGCCCCAGAAAAGTCCCAGCCCGGTGACGTAGGCCGAGTGGTAGAGGAATATTTTTTGAATCATCCAATTTCTGGCACCGAGGGCCTTCAGCACGCCAATCATAAAGGTGCGTTCCAGTATGAAGATGAGTAGCCCCGAAATCATGTTGAAACCCGCCACAAAAAGCATGAGGAAGAGGATCACGGCCACGTTGGTGTCCTGCAGGTTTAGCCAGTCGAAAATTTGGCTATACTTCTCCTTGATGTTGGTTACCTTAATGCCCGATCCATCGGGTAGCACGGTAAAGCCCGCCAAATCCTCCACTCTGTTGGTAATCTCGTCTACGTTGTTGAAATCGGAGGTGGTGAGCTCAATGCCCGAAATTTGGTTACGGCTCCAGCCGTTGAGCGCCTGTATTTGCTTAATGTCGCAGAACACGAAGGTCTTGTCGAACTCGTCGAACTTGGTGTCGTATATGCCCACAATTTTAAAGCGGCGCACGCGGGGAGGCTCCTGCACAAAGTAAAAGTCTACCTTGTCGCCCAGCGACAGCTTTAGCAGGTTGGCAATGGATTTGGAGATGAGTATCTGGTTGGAGGAGGTGCTGTCGGAGAGGTTCAGAACGGTTCCTTCGGTGAGGTTTTTCTTGAAGAAGCTCCAGTCGAAGTCGGTGGAAACGCCCTTGAGCACCACACCCTGAATATCGGTTTTTGTTTTGATGATGCCCGGTTTATAGGCGTATATTTGGGTGTGGGCTATACCTGGAATGGAGGTGAGCTTGGGCACAAAAGCCAGCGTATCGGTAATGGGCCTGGTTTCGTAGGAGGTGTTGGAGTCGTAGTTCTGAATTTGGATATGCCCACCAAATCCAAGCACCTTGTCGGTAATCTGATTTTTGAAGCCGGTAACAATGGCTACGGATACAATCATTACGGCCAAGCTAAGCGCCACGGCTACAATGGAGATGCGGGTTATGGGGCGCGAGACTGCTTTTTTCGCCTCCCTGTCGCGCGAAATGCGACGGGCAACAAACAGCTCTAAGTTGAAGTGCTTTTTCACGCTCTAGTTGGTATTCTTAGTTTCGCACAGCGGTGGCTTAATGCCATTCAGACAGCCTTACCTGCCCCAACCTTGTGCTCCACAAACCTAACATTTTTTTATATTTTTTCCCTGTTTTGGGTCGGAATGGTTTGAAACGGCTGTAAATATGAGTTAAAACGCTAAATTTGAGCTTTTCGTGGTAGCTATTCCAAAAACGGAATAATTCTTTAGCTTTACTAACCGGTTGGTGAGCTAGCGCATGGGCTACATTTTTTTGAAAACGGGCTAGAGTCGAAATTGTGCAATATGGGAATGAAGCCGTTTAGGTTGGTGTGTGTGGCGTTTTTTCTTTGCGTATCCATTGGCATGGCTGCTGCACAGGAGGAGGCAACACCCATTCCCGCCGCTGAGCGCACAGAGTTATACCTGCCCTTGCTCAAGGGAAAGCGCATTGCTGTGGTGGCTAACCATACCTCTTTGATAGGTAGAATCCATTTGGTTGACTCGCTCCTAGCACTGGGGGTAAAAATTGAGCGTATCTTCTGCCCCGAGCATGGATTTCGCGGCATGGACGATGCCGGCGAACCAGTAGCTAGCTATAAGGATTTCCGAACAGGTCTCGACGTAATTTCACTTTATGGACGACGCAAGAAGCCCGATGCCTCTATGCTGCGTGACGTGGATGTGGTGGTGTTCGACCTGCAGGATGTGGGTGTAAGGTTTTACACCTACCTCTCTACCATGCACTATGTGATGGAGTCGTGCGCCGAAAATAACATTCCGCTGATAGTGCTTGACCGCCCAAATCCAAACGGTCGCTACGTTGATGGCCCGGTGCTCGATAGCAGCCTGCGCTCCTTTGTTGGACTGCATCCCATTCCCATTGTGCACGGCATGACGCTGGGTGAGCTGGCCGGTATGATTAATGGGGAGGGGTGGCTGAAGAATCACGAGCAATGTCGGCTAACGGTTATTCCATGTGGTAACTATACCCACCATTCGCTCTACACCCTTCCGGTAAAACCATCACCCAACCTGCCTAACATGCGCAGCGTTTACCTCTATCCATCCACCGGGCTTTTTGAGGGAACTGTATTTAGCGTAGGCCGAGGTACTCCATGGCCATTTCAGGTATTGGGTAATCCGCTTTTTCCCAACCGGGGATTCTGGTTTGTTCCCGTCTCCGTGATTGGGGCTAGCAAGAATCCACCCTTTCGAAACAAGCGGTGCTATGGAATCGACCTTAGGAGCATTCCCGACTCGGAGAGCTTGGTGCGGGCCGACCGGATCAACCTCGACTGGCTTATTGAAGCCTACAGGCAATATCCTCGGAAGGATAGCTTTTTTAACAGTTACTTCGATCTTCTAGCTGGGAATAGAATGTTGCAAAAGCAAATTAAGCAGGGTCTTTCTGCAGGCGATATTCGGGAGACGTGGAAGCCAGAGTTGACAAAGTTTGTGGAGCGAAGGCGGAAGTATTTGCTTTACCCAGAATAACAGAAAGCCATTTGCTTAATGTTTGAGCTGCATTTTCATAGTTACTTTCTTACCTTTGCTTCTGGTAACGACAAATCTTAAACGGATAATGTTGAATGTTCCTGACAATACCAAGCTACATATCGCCCAGGTGCTAACCCTTGGTGAGGTTTGTTTCTACGACAGCCAAAACGCCGAGGTAATTGCGGCTGGTGAGCTGGAGGGTAAACTCAGAGATAGGAAGAGGGTAATGCGAAAGATGGAGGTTACCCAAAACGCCGATCGCTACATTAAGTTTGAACCTCCTGTGGAGGCCGAGAAGTTGGTTATGGTGGAGGCCTTTGCCAAAATGGTGAGAGATCCCAAAGAGCGAGAACATCTTATTTATGCGCTACAGCGCACCAATCCAATGGCCTACTTTCACCACTTTATCAACACCTTTTCCGATGAGCGAAATGCTTGGTTCATCTTCAAAAAGCAACGCTACATAGCATTGGTGGAGGCGAGGTTGATGGAGTATAGCAGAAATATGTAGAAAAGGCTGCCCAGATGACAGCCTTTTCAAGTAGGTAATCCGTTGTTGTTTATACCATTCGCTCCTTCCACTTCCCGCGCCGAAAAATCACCAACGCAATGATGGTCATTATCGCTTCGGCAATGGGGATGGAGTAGAAAACTCCTTGCTCGTGCCAGCCCAGCACTACAGCCAAGAAATAGGCCAACGGAATTTCAATCATCCAGTAGCTTAACAGGTTTATCCACGTTGGAGTGGTGGTGTCACCCGCACCGTTTATGGCGCTTACCATCACCATGCCCAATCCGTAAACAACAAACCCGTAGCTCACTATCCGAAGGCATGCCGAGCCAAATAGCAGAACATCTGGGTCGCTCGTAAACAAACGGATGAATGCGCTTGGAAAAGCGATGAGCAGTAACCCGGCCAGTCCTAGCATCGTCATGTTTACTGCAGCGGTGGCGTAGGTAGCCTTCTCGGCTCTTTCTGCGTCACCTGCGCCAAGGCTTTGCCCTACTAGC
The DNA here is from genome assembly GCA_035529935.1 of Williamwhitmania sp. Taxonomy (NCBI): domain Bacteria; kingdom Pseudomonadati; phylum Bacteroidota; class Bacteroidia; order Bacteroidales; family Williamwhitmaniaceae; genus Williamwhitmania; species Williamwhitmania sp. The sequence goes on from DATKVT010000040.1 coordinate 11,088, forward strand.
GTAGCCGCAGCGTTGCTAATGCCTACTGATGGGAGCAGCACAAATATGATGAGCCGTATGGCAACAGTGTAGCCAGCCAGCGCGCTATTGCCGTAGAGGCTGATTATACGTACCAGCCCAATCCAGCTGGCCGTGGCAATGAGGGTTTGACCAATACCTCCCAGCGACAGCTTTACCAGCTGAGCTATGAGCCTGAAGCGTGGAATGAACTCCTGCAGGTGGACCTTTATGCGCGCCCTTCCGCCCAGCAGCAATCGTAGCTGGTAAACCACCGCAATTCCCCGACCTATGTTCGTTGCAATGGCGGCCCCTTCAATGCCAAGGGCAGGAATAGGACCAAGCCCGAAGATGAGAATGGGGTCAAGCACAATGTTTATCAGGTTGGCAATGGCTAGCACTCGCATACTTATGGCTGCATCACCAGCACTACGAAACGCAGCGTTAATGGTGAAGAGAAGCATGATTACCATGTTCCCACCGAGCATCCAGCGGGTATACCCCCCGTAAAGAGCAATTGTTGTGGCATCGGCGCCCATCAGCTTCAGCAGCTGTGGCGCAAGCAATGCCCCAGGAATACCAATGAGCAGCGATACGGTTAGCGCAGTAATTATGGCCTGCCCAGCTACGTTGGATGCAGCCCCAGTATTTTTCTCCCCAATACGTCGAGCAACCAGCGCAGTGGTGGCAGTGCTTAAACCTATACCGATGGCGTAAACAATGGTGATTATAGATTCGGTAAGCCCAACCGTGGCAACGGCATCGGCTCCCAACTTGGCAACAAAAAAGATGTCGATAATTGCAAATATCGACTCCATGAGCATTTCGAGCACCATGGGTATGGAGAGCAGCATAATGGCTCGCCCAAGGCTGCCGACCGTAAAATCTTGATCAGTTCCAGCAATGGACTCCTTTATCTGCGCGAGGAACCTACCAACTCCTTTTCGGTTGAGGTTCTTTGAAAGGTGAATGGCAATGGTTGCGTATATCGATTTTCTCATCTTTTTCTTCGTTTTCGTTTTCGTAATCGGTTGTTTGAAATCGGGGTGCTAATAACAACATCAACGGTGGTGCTAAAGACCACTCCTTGGTTGGCAGAGGCACATAGAGTGGTGCACTCGGTTGCTGGAAGCATGGCTATACGCATGGCTAAATCCTCCAAAAAGGTTAAAAGGTTAGAAATAAATAGATATTTGTGAAAGTTGACGAAGCATTTAGGCTATAAGTATGCCTAAATATTAGTTTGCATGGTAGAAGCGATAAGACCGAAGGGCCTATGGTTGTTTAGCTTCTAAAGACGGTGACAATGGTTGGCTTCATCGGAGTATGAATATGACACAAAATTAGTAAAAAAGCAGCAAATCAAATGCTTGTTGTTTTAGAATTTTCTCTTTTCAGAAAAAATTACAGTAAGCAAGCTTCATATGGCATGGATATACCAATGGGGTGTTCTTCCCTTAGCGGCTCAATTCGGGCAAGGCTTTCGGCACCCAGCACCGACAGTTTTTGGTGTAAATCTTCAAAGGAATCGAAGTGCTGAGTCTCCTCAAACTTTGCACTATGCCTAACTTCAAACTGATTTATTGCCGCCCAGCTGCGCTCCAACTTTTCTGTTTCGCATCCGTACCACGACCATTGCGAGTTGTAGGCGTGATCAACAATGAGCACTGTTGGGGCAATGGTAAGGGCATGCATAATAGACGTCAAGGGATTCTCCATCTCATGGAGACAAAACTCAAAGAATACAACGTCGGCTCTTTGTGTATAGTGAAGAAAATCCATGATACGAACCTGAAACTTACCCGTGAGGTTTTCTGCCATAAGCTTTGCCGCAAGTATAGGTTCAATAGCGGGGTTGCTATCGATGCCCACAATCTCCTTGGCTGTTCCCGAATAGCCCGTTAGTATTCCACCATCCACTCCAACATGAATAATTCTTTTTCCGTCAAGTGGATAAAAGGCTGTAAGATTATCAATAACTGCTGCCAGATTAATCATGATGTTAATTAGTTTGTGGCTGGACAATATGTTGATGCTATGTAAGCAGAGGAGGTTAAAGCTTGTTTGTTACTCTTTGGTTTGCTGACAGTGAATAATGGTTGTCATGGCTACAGCACACGCAGAACTCCTTTTTATGCACATGCTTTGTAATGTCTTAGTATTGATGTTGTTTAGCGCATAAGGTTTAACGAATGCACTTATATGTAGAACAAAATTTATTTGTTGAAAAAGGGTATGTTTCAAAAGAGAGCCTTAAGGGCGAGTTGCCCATTGGCTATTAAGAACAGAGTTGGCTGTCACTGTTGTACCTGATTCTGCTGGAAAAGCTAAAGTCGATGTTGGTTTCGTTTTTTTTGAGGGAAGAACGAGATTTGATTCACTTGGCGAGTGAAGCGGGTTAGATTTTTCACTATCTTTTCCTAGTGAAAAAATAGATATATGGGATTAGAAATTGAGCGGAAGTTTTTAGTTGATCGCGAAAAGTGGAATCAAGAGGATAAGGGAAAGGGTTGCCTCTACAAGCAAGGTTATATTCTAACCGATCCCGAGAAAACCATCAGGGTAAGGCTTACCGATACCGATGGTTATCTTACAATAAAGGGGATAACCCAGGGCAGCGTGAGGCAGGAATTCGAATACCTTATTCCACCAGAGGAGGCTATGGAGTTGCTTCACAACTTTGCCTCAAACCTCGTGGAGAAGGTTCGCTACAAGGTTCAGCTGGGGGGCAAAACCTGGGAGGTAGACGAGTTTATTGGTGCCAACGAGGGCTTGCTGGTGGCCGAAATCGAGTTGGTATATGAGAATGAGCCATTTGAGCAACCAGTATGGCTTGGCAAGGAGGTTACCAACGATAGTCGATACTACAACTCCAACCTAGCACAGCACCCATTTAGCAGCTGGCGATAAAAAAATCCCCCGGGAAAATTGGGGGATTTGTTTTTACTTAAAAGTGCTTTAGTAGTAAATGTAGGTTCTTTCTGCAATGGCAACGGGTTTTTCATTTTCGTAGAAAGTGGCCTTAGTCCAGTTGCCAATTTTATCATATTCATACTCAATGTTTACGCTTTTCAACTTGTTGTCCTCAGCATTGAAGCGCTCCTGTTTTTTGGAAAAGCCCTTGTTGTTGTAGACAATTTTAAAGCGGCCTTTAAGAGAATCGTTGGCGCTATAGGCATCCACATTGGTTACACAGTGGTTGCTGTTCCAAGTGTATCGATTGCTCTTGGTGAGTTTGCCATGGTTGTCGTACCAAATGGCTTTAATAAACTCCTTATTGGCGTTGTAAACCCAATCTGTTCGGTAGAGCAGTTGATTCGATGTGCCCTTGAAAAACTGGTTTTCGACCATGTTTCCGCGATCATCGTTTTTTATCAGCACTGTCATGGTTGTGCTGTCGCGCACAATCCAGTTGGCCAGGGCAGGGATTCCATTTTCAAGAGTGATAACCCAACTTCCAATAAGGATACCATTGTTGTCGGTGTAATCACTTTTTTGCACTTGTCCGTTTTTGTCAAATTGAACGTCGAAATCATCGGTCCATCCAAGATTAATTCGGTCGGTAGGGGAGATAAGCTTGCCCTTTACAAGTTTACCATCAACAATTGAAGCCCAAAAATTTTGCTCCTTTACTAGCTTAACCTTTCCGTTCAACTGTTCGGGCATAAAGTAGTAAGGGGTCCACCAGCCAAGTACCGTATTCCCTGCAGGGTTGGGCTTCTTGCAGCCTGCAAGCAACATGGCTGTGCAGATAAGTAATAGGGTAATTTGTTTCATGGTAATTACATTTATGGTGAAAAACGGGGAATTCTTTCACACCGTGTCTTGCTACGGTAAAGTTAAGGGAAGAAAGGGCCGAAGTCAAGTTTTATTTATTGGCAACTGCATGGGATGGCCTATAACCATGCGACTGATTAGAAACCTGGGTTCAAAAAAAATTAGAATAGGCCAAGATCAACCTGCTTAAACGAGGAGATTGAATCAACTGCCACTATAGGGTTGTCAAGAGTAAGTGAGTCAACGTGGAAAATTTTTCCTGCACCTGCAGCCCTTGCTGCTTCAATGCCTGCGCGGGAATCCTCGGCTATGGCGCAGTCAATAGGAGTGAGTTTCAGCCGGCGTGCTGCCTCAAGGAATAGGTCAGGGCTGGGCTTGCTACGGAAGGTCCCGTTGTCGAATACAATAGCACTGGGTTGGAACCAGCGGTAAAGGTTAAACTTTTCGATGTAATAGCTCACGTTCACTTCGGGAGATGCAGTGGCAATGGCGCACCTCACACCTTTATTTTTAAGACTGTTGAGCAGACACTCGGCACCGGCAGCAAGCCCAATTCCTGAATCGGAACAGATATCACGGTAAATGGCCTCCTTCTCGTCTGCCAGCAAGGCTATCTCTTCCATCGGAAGTGGCTTTTCGAATATTGCCTCTAGGATGTCCTTGTTCATCTTGCCGTGAATCACGTGGCTCTTCTCCTCGTCCGATAGCATAAAGCCATGCTTTTCCAGAAAAATGTCCCATGCCCTATTGTGCAGGACGGTGTCCCACAGCAGCGTTCCGTTGAAGTCGAAAATAAATCCTTTTAAGGCCATTGTATATGAATACGGTTGAACTAACTCTTTTCAATGCCAAAAAGCAGCTGAAGAATTACCTTTTTCTGCTGCATCATAAACTTTCGGTAACCACTCTCATCAATCTTGGCAATTTTCTTAATTATTGGCTTTGCAAGCAGCGGATAGGAGCAAAGCGACATCAGGCATACGATGAACTGGTCGGACGACATGGAGGTAATTCTTCCCTCCGCTATCTCCTTTTCGAGTTCCTGTTTTAAGTTGTGGCGCATCTTCCTTTCAGCCTCCTTGGTGGTTAAGGCAAATTCGTAGTTTGGTGTCCTATTTATCTCCGAAATAATGAATGCTTCAACGTAGGGATACTCCAAATTGGCGTCGATAAAGAGGTCGAGGAATTGCTCAATCTTTTCCCTAAATGGAAGTTTGGTGACAAAAACCTGTTGAAGTTTATTACCTAAGATTTCCATAGCCTCGTTCAGTACTACTCGAAATAAATTCTCCCTGCTGCGAAAGTAGTAATGGATGAGTGCTCTATTGATTCCTGCAGCCGTGGCAATGTCCTGAGTGGTAGCGTGAAAGTTACCCTCAGCAAAGAAGATGGTTCTAGCAGTTTGCTTAATTAGCTCCTCAGTTCCGGTATCCTTTATCTTTTTTTTCATAGTCGCAAAATGGCATGTTTAGCAGAAGCAACATTTCTTGACAATATTGTTAAACTTTGGCAACTCGCCAACTCTTTTTCTCAAAATTTCATCTATGGATGCTTTTATCTTGATTTGTGGTGATAATGGGTAGTATATTTAGAAAATGGCTGCACCATTGCTAATCTATGCGATTGTTGCAGTGCAGCCAAATGCTAGTTCTCTGAGCTATATTTTACCTTCGCGCCATTACCTTTTCCGGCACCTTAATATGCTTGTTTATTTGCCTTTGCCATTCCATTGCTTTATCGTTCATGGGGTAAGCCTCGAACGGGTTGTCGTGGTTTACGTCGAAAAAGTTCACCAATATCTCCTCTTGAGGGGTAAGGTTATTGGTAAGAATAAGGTCAACCTTGAGAATAGTTTCCTCATGACTGTGCGGAAGTTCATTGTTTTTCTCCGTTTTGCATGCTACGCGACAACTTGAAACCTCTGTTAGATTAACAGTTTTTGATTTTTGATTTTCAACCTGATTGTTTACAAAAAGTAAGACTTTAGCAACAGGATCAATACCTATAATCTTATGCTTAAACACTTCTGGATCTGTAATAATCAGCTGATGGGTTATGCACTGCTCCTTAAACGCTCTCTTCAGCCGTTTTTCCTTAATGGAGATAATGGAAGAGATGAGCATGATTGGAACTAGAACGAGGGAAACTATAATGATGCCGATAATCAATACTGAAGTATCCATGTTTAATGTGGTGTTGGTGATATATTTTTTAAGTCCTATAGCTTGTTGATCAACTCTAGCTGATTTCGTCTTTGCGAAAGCAGGTGCTTGAATCTTGCCGAAAAGTTTGATTCTGGCTGTGGCTAATTGGCAAATCGAATAGCTTCCGATAAGCCGAGTTGTACTCTGTTATAAACTAGCCGCTAGAGTTGTTTGCAATTAAAAAGGATATCACCAAAACTCATGGAAAGGGAAGAGGACGAATGCTACAGATTGGCATCGATTATCGTCCTGTGTTACGAATGTAGCGTTAAAGTTGGTAACGGTTTGTTTGAGGAGAGACCTTTGGATGGCTGCCAACGTCCATTGAGGGCCACTGTCCTCACATACGGTGGATTCACCGTTCGCGGTGAACCCGACAGGTTGAATAAATTGGTTTGCAAGAAAATCGGAAGTCGCTGAGAAGATGGTGATTCCCTTTAGCCTGGAGGTTAATTCTTGTCCATGAGCATTTCGGGGGGCAATAATATATAGGCAACCCCATACGAGAAGGGGAATGCAAAGTAATTTAATAATATGCGACGATCTGCTCATTTAATCTTTTTAAGCCGCGCTGTTAACTTACCGCTAGTAACATCTTAATTAGTCAAAAGTTAGCCAATAGGCCACAATTATAATCGATTATTTTGCAACTTGTAATGCTGTTAAATAGGAATCCACAAACTCCTCCTTTTTTTTCAACTTATACTGCATAATAAATCGTGGGTGAGGCAGTGGAATTACCTGTTTAAAAAAATTGTGCTCTGCATTGAGCTTTTCAAAAAATTTGAAATTCTTTCCCTCCCCAAGGCAGTAGCAGGTTTTGATACTTACACCTAGAGCAATTTGTGCTCTAATATTCTCCTCAATGTAGGGAATCAGCGCTTTTTGTAAGTCTGGTATGTCGTAGTAGTTGAGGTTTTTTCCATCTTTGGTAAAGCCTAGAGGACAGATGGAGTTGAAGTAGTATTGGCTGTAAAATTGCTGCAATCCACCAAAGGCTTTTATCATGTCGTAGATGAAGAGCGATGAAAGTTCAGGCCTTTGTGGCATGCTGTTGGGAATTTCACATTCCTGCGCTAGCCTTATGGGGTCGGTGAACGGAATGCCTGTAGTGCCACCACCTAGGCGCCCAGGGTTAATTCCAAGAATCAGGATGCGCGGGTTGTCATCGTTGTAGTACTTGGAGTAAAATTGATTTACAATCTCTTGAACATCCTTATTTTCAAAGGGGTTCATTGTTTTGATTCCACCCGGAAGCCCAACAGGCCTGACGAGAGAGTGGTTGAATTGGATAACTTTTGCGGCGAAGGTCATCGATTTAGGGTTTTGAAGAGGAACGGTAAACCGCAGAAAGATATAGATTTATTTGATTGATTTGCTCTTTGAAGAATTATTAAGTGGCTGGCAGTGTTCACCAATGATGGGTTTTGATCGGCTGTTATTATTGTGTGTCCCGCCCATAAAAGCTTTTCAAATACCTGTCGGAGGTCAGCAATATTTTTTGGATGAAGGCCGATGGTTGGCTCGTCGAATACAAAGAGGGCCTTGCCTTTAACTTGCACCATTGCCGACGCTAAATGCAGCCGTTGTTGTTCGCCAGTGCTTAAGCTCCTAAAGGTTTGTCTAAGCCGTAAATAGCCAATGCCCATCTGGATGGCTGGCTGCAATGCTTTTGCGGCAGATGGTTCGTGGGAAAGCCTTGAATGTGCCTCCTCAACGCTCATTTCTAACCACTGTGCAATGTTGAAACTTAACCAGTAATAATTTAGTGCTTCAGCCGTAAAACCAGTGCCATTGCAACTTTCGCAGAGTTCCTGATAATCGGGCATAAGGTCGAGGGCAACGCGTTGAACGCCAGTTCCAGCACACGCCTCGCAACGGCCACCGCTCGAATGAGTGCCGAAGAAGCTGGGAGTGAGTTGCGATTTTCTTGCTTCCTCGGTAAGGGACAGCTGTTTGCGCACAATGGTGGAAATTCCCAGCTGGGTTGAAACGGTTGAGTAGGACGAGCTACCACCCATCACCTCATTTACGTGGACAACCATCATTGGAAAGGGGAGGGAGATTGATCTGCATCCAACTGGTTTGTGTTGGGCAACCGATTCACCAATCGCCTTTAGTAGCAAGGTGCTTTTTCCGCTACCTGTAGGTCCTGTGATAGCAGTGAACCCATTAGCTGGTATTGTTATTTTATCGCCGTTGAGGTCTATAATTACAATTTCGCCTTGCTTTGGGTGAGGTTTCGAATTGTCAGAGAAGTAGCTGCTTCCTGAAAAAACTAATCCCGTTGCGGTGCTTCGGTTAGCTGCCAGTTGCTCAGGTTTTTCGTCGAAAACAATAGTTCCTCCTTTTTCTCCGGCATCCGGACCCAGCTCCACAATTCGATTGGCTGAGGCTAACCCCGCTGGGCTATGATCTATCAGCACAACAGTATTTCCCTTTATAGTCAGTTCCGATAGTAAATTTTTGATGCGTATCGCCTCTGTGGCGTCGAGTCCGGCAAATGGTTCATCGAGGATATAGGTGATTCCTGCTAGGTCGACACCTGCAATGCCCAGCAGCCGAAGTTTTTGCTGTTCCCCTGTGGAAAGTGTGTGTGATTCTCTGTTAATTGAAAGATGAGCAATGCCCAGCTGGGTTAGCATTTTAAGCTTATGCTGGAGTTGGTTGCAAAGCATGGCTGCCGCAGCTGTCCCTGCTTTCGCCGTAATTGCCGATTCAATTTTGGGCAACAGAACGAGCAGCTCCTCTCCATTATTCTGCGACATCTCGGCAATGTCCATGCCCAGAAGTTTATAAGACAACGCACTGCTATTAAGTCGTTTTCCACCACACTGAGAACAGGTCACCCGTTCCATTGCCTCCTCAAAACCAGCACCTCTTGTGGTTAAATGGTGAATGGAGTATTCTTCGTTTACTATAGCCACAAGGCCATCCCATTTGCCGGAAAAGTTGAAACTGCCCTCCCTTTTGCCCCGTTTGTAATTCCATTCCACCTCCCAAACCTTGCTTCCAGCTCCTTCAAGAGCAATTTTTTTTGCTTTTGGGGAAAGGGTATTCCATGGCTGAAAAAAGTCTACACCCTCTAACTTTCCAATGGTGGCGAGCGTGGCCATCTGTTTACCGTAAGGGTCGCCAAGCAACTTGGCC
>DATKVT010000041.1 GCA_035529935.1 Williamwhitmania sp.
TCAAGTTAATTGCTACCTTAGCGTAACGCTCTTTGAAACCTGTTCGCTTGCTGAGCTTGGTTCGATTGAACTGCTCCCAAGAGTAATTGCTACTGATTTTATTGAACCAATAAATCCTTATGTGGACATTAATTTTGACCCGTTTATTAGCTTGCCCTCAGGTGGTGGTGATAATGACCAAGGATGGAGCGAGCCTGATGATAGTTTCCCTGAGGATTTTGACGATGCTCCAGAACCTGATAATATTGAGTACAGTGAGGCAGATAATAATGGTGATGCCTCAGAAAACGGTGGCTATAGCACGAATGGAGAATATACTCGCTCAGCGTTAAGCGCTTCTTTTGGATTGGGATTGGGTTCTGGATTGTATGGTGAGGCCTCTAGAGGCTTAACGACAACCGTTTCAACAGTTACAAGAGAAATTCAAGCAGTAAATGTTATAGGTAAAATTGCCACAGCAGCAAAATGGGCCGGTTATCTGGGAAATACAATTAGCCTTGCAGCTAATACAGTAAATCTATATAACCAACCTAATGCTGCTAATTATGCAAGATTAGCAGTTAATGGAATTGCAGTTGGCTTAAATCTCGTAAATTTTGTTGCACCCGGCCTTGGTACAGGGTTATCGATACTAGTTTCGACCATAGATACAGCTGGCGGTTTCGATTGGTTATATGATAGTTTGGGATCTGATTAAAAATAAATAACATATGAAAGTATTGTATTACCTTTATTATAAGGTGTTTTTAATGCATTCAAAAGGTGAAGATAGTTTAACGGCTGCAGGTTTATCCGTTATGACCGCAAGTATAATTTTTTTTGCTAATATCTTTACAATTGGAGCTTTGCTAAAGAAGAGAAATGTTTTAGAAAGGTTTATTAATAAGCCGTTAGACGGAGTTTATTTAATGATGTTTCTTTTAATCATTAATTATTTTCTTTTTATGCATAAAAAGAAATATTTGATTATAAAGGAGAAATTTGCTGATGAAAACAAAAAGATGAAAATTGTTGGAGGTTTATTTGTCATATTATATTGTCTTCTATCATTTATCTTCTTATTAATTGTAGCTTCCTATAAACCTGGCCATATTTAGAAAAGGAAGTGCCTGAAAATTTCTTTTTCCATTTTTTGGTAACGAGTTGTCGATGCCTTAGAATCATATTGCGTATTGGACCTAGGTCGGTGAACTGTTCACCGACCCACTTTTGTTCATCATAATTTGATACGAAGTTCCGCAATAGGATTTTATTTTTTACTCTCAAACTTTTCCTCAATTCCCTGAAGATTGAGAAACGGGTAGCGCTCCTGCAGCGCTTGGGTTTGTTTCAAGTGGCTGCTTAAGAACCGCTGGTAATCCTCGCCATCGGGATTAAACGGACGATGCTTGGTGGCTCTTACCAGTTTTTCTACCTCGTTCATTATGGCGTTGGACTCCTCATCGATGGCACAATTCCTAAATTTCTCAAAAATGTAATCGATAGCCTGCTCCGATGGGTGAAGCATGTCTTCGGCATAGAAGCGGTAATCGCGCAGGTCGTCCATCATAATTTCGTAGGAAGGGAAGTAGTTGCATGATGGGAATGCTACGCACAGCTTTTGGGCTGCCATTATGAGGGTAGCCTTGCTTATCATGTTTTGCACTGCGCCATCTTTCCAATGCCGAATGGGGCTTATGGTTAAAATAATTTTGAGGTTTGGCAGCTCCTCCCGAAGTTTAAGTATGGCGTGCCCCAGCACCTGAACAATCTCCTCCTCCGTCATGGGCAATCGGTCGAACTCTTTGGCCGGAACCTTATGGCAGTTGGCCACCACTATCCTGTTTTTTCGATGCTGGTATACCCAAGTAGTTCCAAGCGTAATTACCAAAAAATCGGCGGTGCTTAGGAACTGAAATCCATCTGCAAGCGATTTATTAATGTTTTGAAGGCAAATCTCCTTTTCGGATGAGGAGAATATAGAGTGGTGGTAGAAGCTGGACCATAACCCGGAGTGGAAGAAGAGCTGCTCCTCGGTAAATGGCTTTCCGGTCAAGAGGGTGTTAATGCTTTGGGCAATGGAAAATGGATTGTAGAGAACGCCAAATGGGTTCACCATTACAGGAAACCTTAACTCTTCCAATCGCTCGCCCATGTTGGTCGCAAAGCAGGAGCCCATAAAGAGCGTTTTGGATTTATATCCCAACTTATCGTCCAGTGGGGCAGGGGTAACGATGGTACGGAATTCCATGACTTATTGGTTTTGTTGCCTAAGGTTACGCATTATTCCCGAAAAACCGGCTCGTTTTACCGCTGAACCTTTAAAAATTTCCTCAACTCGATCTTCATTTAAGCTGCGCCAATCCGCTGCGGATAGCTCCAGTAGTTGGTCGTTAATCGCAACTTTTCCTTGTAATGCCATGATTGGTTTTTTGTTCCATGGGCACACCTCCTGACAAATATCGCAGCCAAACGCGTGGCCATTCACCAGCTGCTCCTGTTCGGCAGAAAAGGGACCTTTGTGCTCAATGGTATGGTAGGAGATGCAACGGTTGGCGTCCACCACTGCGGGGGCAATAATGGCACCCGTGGGGCAGGAATCGATGCAGCGGGTGCAGGCACCGCAAAGGCTGTTGCCAAATGGTTGGTCGGGTTCTATTTCTAGGTCAACAATCAGCTCAGCCAGAAGCGTGTAGGAACCCAGCTTGGGGTGAATGAGCAGGCTGTTCTTGCCAATCCAGCCCAGCCCTGAACGGCTTGCCCACGCCCGCTCTAGTATGGGGGCCGAGTCGGTAAAGTAGCGCCCATTTACGGTAATGCCGGTTTCATCAGTAAGGAATGCCATCAGCACTTTCAAACGCTGCTTCAGCTCCTTGTGGTAGTCGCGAAACCAAGCGTAGCGAGCAACCCGAGGTGCTTCTGCCTTTTGCGATGCACCAAAATTGTAGCTAAAAAGCAGGGTGATTACAGTTTTTGCCCCTTCAACCAGTAGTGTAGGATCTAGGCGCTTGTTGAAGTGGTTGGTCATGTAACCCATGCCTGCATGATGGCCATTATCAAGCCACTCCTTAAGTCGAGGTTCCTCTTCTGCAAGACGCTCTGGAATTGCAAAGCCGCAAGCCTCAAATCCCAGCTCCAGCGCCTTGCTCCTTACTCTTTCCTTTATGTTTTGGCTGATACAATTATCCATGCTATTCACCCAGATGCTATTACTGCTGCAAAGGTAAGGGAAAATAGGGTTGGGGTTAACGCTATGTTGCACACGAAAACAACCTTGTATATGGTATTCACCCCCAATATTTGTGAAAGGAGCCAACTTGGAAAATAGTTTGTTGTGTGAAAAAGGAAGGAGCATCCTATTTCATAGGCAACTTGGATGTGTAAGTAATATTCAACAGGCCTACCCTACTGGCGCTATGAAGTGGTAATGTAATATCGATATCTTCCTTATCCGAACTGGTTTAGAATGAATGCCAATTAGATCACTGATTATTAGAATTTCTCATACTCATTGTCGTTTGTGATATCTTTCAGGTTTATGGTAGCCGTTTTTCCCGATGGGAGGATTGGCTTGGTCTTAGAACCTTGAGGGTTCATTGTGGTTTTTTTTGTGCTGGTCTGGGAGGCGATATTGCTAATGTTTCTTCCCCTGCCAGTACTTTGATAACTCATGCTTGCTTTAGCGATTTTTTCATCTATTGTGAAAAATCCAATAGTGTCCATCAACAAATTCGCTTGGTTAGCCAGCTGCTCTGAATTTGTAGCGACCTTTTCGGAAGCGACTGCATTTTGCTGTGTTGCTTGATTCAGCTGCTGAATGGCCATGTTTACTTGTGCTGCCCCAGAACTTTGCTCCTTGCTTGCTGCTGCAATCTCCTGTACCAACTTTGCTGTTTTGTTGATCTCGGGAATAATGTCGTTAATGAGCTGTGTGGCGTGTTCCGATGTTTTTACCGTTTTGTGCGAAAGCATAATTATTTCTTCTGCCGCTATTTTACTCCTTTCGGCAAGTTTCCGAACTTCGGCGGCTACAACGGCAAAGCCTTTTCCATGCTCACCAGCCCGCGCGGCTTCAACGGCAGCGTTGAGTGCAAGTAAGTTTGTTTGGAAAGCAATGTCGGTAATTATAGTAATCTTATCGGCTATCTCCTTCGTGGAGGATAGGCTGTCGTTGGCAGTTTTACCCACAACCTGCATCTTCTCCTCGGCTAGTATGGCAATTCTCTCAGTTTGAACAGCATTCTCGGAATTCTGATCAATATTGGCAGCCATCTCCTCCATTGATGAAGATACCTCCTCCACTGAAGCCGCCTGCTCGTTTGTCCACTGCGACATTTCCTGAGAAATGCCACTTAGCTGATCAGATGCTTTGGATAAGCTATCCGAACCATGACTCACGGTTTCAACAACATCGTGAATTTTTGCCACGGTGTTTTTAAATGTGTTGAGAAGCATGCCGATTTCGTCGTGCGACTTAATCTCAATGTTTGCTGACAAGTTGCCGTCGGAAACTTCGTTGGCAAACGCCACTCCAATCTTCACGTTTTTAAGGATACTTTGTGAGATAATATAGGATACCAAAATGGCTAGTAAAATGGCAAGTAGTGCTATAATGGCCGTGTAGTACTGCGTTTGATTTGCGTCGCTTTCCACGGTTTGATGAGCCTTGTTAGATGCTTGAACAGTAATGTCAATTGCTTGCGTAAACAGCTGTCCCATTGTTGCCAGATACTTTAGCGTTTCTTCCTGGTATATTCTTCGCGCACTGTCAACTTCCGCTGTTGAGTTATTCTGTAATGCTAATTCATATTCTTTTTCTATGCGTTGGGCACTTTCGTGTAGCTTTTTGTGCGGTTCCTCCATGGCCTTAAATACTTCCTTAAGGTCGGGAATTAACTTTTCGGCCTCACGACGTTCGTCGCCGTAGTACCATTTTCCAAAGGCGCAGAGTGTGTAATTCAGCTGTACGTTAATTTTATGCTCGTCGGAGTAGATGCCTTGGCTTAGGTTTTTGGACCAGAGGAGATGGCTGTTGTAATGCTCCAGTAGGCTTACTCTAATACCGTCGCTGAGCGCAAGCTTTTTGGAGGAGCTAATTACTCCTTTGAATCCATTAATGGAAATGAGGGTAATGATTACTAACAGGACGATTACAGCGCCAAAGCCAAAAATAAATTTGCTCTTTAGTAATAGGTTGTTGAATTTCATGGTAGCCGTTTTTTGAGGTTATCATATTGGTAAGTGAATTTTTTTTGATTTGGCGTAATTTTCAGCATGGCAGATCAACCATGGCAGGGTAACTCACCTTCAAGTCTTCGATCAATGTTGATGAGCGAAATTATTTTAGATGTACTTTTTAACAGAAAAATTTGTAAAATGTTGGAATCTGACTCCGCAAATATAGAAAAAACAGAAACGGTATAATAATTAATAGCTATTGTGTTTGCCTTTGATAGCTCTGTAACGCATAGATATATATCGCTTTAGTTTTTTTATTTTGTTTGGGCCGTTGAGTTATAGGTCATTTGTTTTCCGGTGGTTGCCATGCCCTGAGAAATTACTGGGCCTGTGCTAAGATTGTGACCTCAGAACATGGGAGTATTTCCTTAAACTGGGCAGGCTAACCTTATCCATAAATATTATAGGAAACGCTGTGGTAGCCAGACAAAGCCGGTCATAATCTAGACTTATTTACTTAGCCACGCCGGCTTTGACTGAACTACTTTTTTGTAGATATCGCAGCTTTCAATATGGGCACCGGGTAGGTAGCCTGTGCTTACCAAAAATTCATTTACAATTTCGCCGCCAGTGAATTTAAAGGTTTTCTTAAATAGCTTCATCCACTCCTGCTTTGTCTTGGGATGGTGGTGGTCGAGCCAATTTTTGAATGATCCAAACTCCTTTTGCAGCTGTAGAACAACCTTCGCGTTGTGAATAGTAGCGTCAATTTTTAGGCGATTGCGGATGATGCCTGCGTCGTTCAGCAGCCGCTCTCTATCGCTCTCCTGGTAAGAGGCAACCGTTTTGATGTTGAAGTGGTGAAATGCTCTTTCGAAATTTGCTTGCTTGTTCAATATGGTTGTCCAGCTTAACCCTGCCTGATTAATCTCCAGAATCAGCCGTTCAAAAAGCTCATTGTCGTCCTCAATGGGGAAGCCATACCCAATGTCGTGGTAAATGCGGTGAACACTATTTTGTTCCATGTGGCTAATTGCTTCGCAGTACGATTTGGGCTTTTCCATATCAATATTGTTGTTGCATTTATTTTATACAGCTTAGTACGTTTGCTCGGTAGACATGCTGCTATTGCATATCAGTCTTTGGTAGCAAGTCGCAATACCAAAACCCATAGTCAAATGGACCGCCTACACTTTCATCATCAGTGGCATTATTGCTCTCGTGCTGGTTCGATTGGTATTTTCTGTAAACAACTTCTCCCTTCTCAAATGGAATGGGCTGGTTGAATATTGGCCCATCAAAAACAAAGGTGTGAAACTCCCCATTTTCCCCGCAAGGGTCAACATTGTTGGGTAAATCCTTCAGAAAGTTGTTGTCGATAACTCTTCCTACAAAGCTTTGGTCAAGGTATTTTTCGCTAACGCAGGTGATAATTGTTTTAAACCCCAAGTCGATAAACTCTCTGATAAGTTTATCGGTGGGGGTTTTCCATAGAGGGAAGATTCCTTTGAGATTTAATTCGGCCAGCTTATTCTCCCTATAGCTGCGCAGGTCGTCTAAAAAGATATCGCCAAAAACAGACGCGGTTGCACCCTTTGCCTTCAAGTCCAATAATGTTTTTTTCATTGCCGCCTCATAAACCTCCATCGACGGCATGTCGGGAACTTCCATCTTTAAAAGGGGCAGGCCGATATTCTTGGCCTGAGTTTCCAGCAGCTTGGCCCTTACGCCATGCATGGAGATTCGTTGGTATTGTTCGCTTATGCTGGTGAGTAGGCACATTACATCGTAGTGCTGTGCCTGCAATATTTTGTGTAGGCATAGGGCGGAATCCTTGCCACCGCTCCAGTTGAATATGACCTTTTCCTTCATTTTATCAAGTATTCCTCAAAACTTTACTTGCCCAGATTCTGAAATGTTCCCTTCGTTGCGATTTTATTCTATAGCAGATGGATATGATTACATCAAGATTATAGTATTCAATCTTTCTTTCAACCTTTCTATCTCCTTCGGTTTGAACTGTTGCAAAAATTGCAACAGTATCTTCCTAAAATAACTTGCCAGGTAATTAGCTTACCCGTTTTCCATGAAGCAGCAGGTTTACCGCATCATCCAAGGAGCCGGCCCTAATTACATTGCCCGAATTCACAAAGTAAATTTCATTGGCATCGGCAATGGTGTTGAGGCGGTGCGCAATAATTACCCTAGTGGTGGTGGACGGCAAATTTCGAAGAATGGATTCTAGCAGCTGCTCGGTAACCGTGTCGATGTTGGCGGTGGCTTCGTCCAGAATAAGCAGCTCGGGCTTGCGCAGCACGGCTCGCATAAAGGCAATGAGCTGCTTCTGGCCAAGGCTTACACCATCGCCTGTTGTCTGAACCTTTGTTTCTAGGCCTTGCTCAAAGCTGTTGAGCAGACTTCCAATGCCTGCTTCTAGAATTACTTGCTCTAGCTGCTCGTTCGAAAAACCCTGATACTCATCGTTGCCGTAAAGTATATTATCCTTTACCGTGCCGGTGAACAGGAAGGGCTCCTGCAGTATAAAGCCTATCTTCTTTGTCCTTTCTGCGGCCTCATAGGAGCGGATGTCTTTACCATCCAGAATAACCTTTCCCTTTTGTGGATCATACAGCCGCGAGATGAGCGATGCAATGGTTGTTTTTCCTCCCCCGGTGGGCCCTACAAAGGCGTAGGTTTTTCCTCTTTCCAGCTCAAAGTTTACCTGATGCAGCACATCTTTGCCGTTGGGGTAGTGGAACGATACGTTTCGAAGGGCAAAGAAGGGGGCCGAAGCTTCTGCCTCTTTCTCCGATATAACCTCCAGATTGCTCTGCAACGATAGTATGTTGGAAATACGATCCCATCCTGCCATGGCAACCTGAAAGTTGGCCCAGAGGGCCGCCAGCTGCCGCAGCGGGTTGTAAAAGTTTTGTATGTACGCCAAAAAGCTGATTAGCAATCCTAGCGTAAAGTAGTGAGTGGCTATTAGGTATATACCAAAGGCAAGCACTATCATCTGGCCAATGTTTGCCGAAAATCCATATACCGGCATAAAGATGTTGTTGGCAACACCAGCCTTGATGGCGGTTTGGTAGGTTCGCTGGTTTACCTCGTTAAAGCGACTTCTGAAGTAATCGCGCCGGTTGAATGCCAGTATTACCTTAAAGTTGTTGAGGCTTTCCTGAATTTCGGCACTCAAACCACCCACTGCCTTAAGGTTTGCTGCATTTCTACGTTTCACCCAAGGCGAAATGCTCCGGGTGAAAAGGATAATCACCACCGCCGGTAGTAGAGCTGCAAGTCCAAGTTCAAAGTTGATGCTGAGCAGGAATATGGCCGAGCCCACCATGGTGAATATGCTCCCAATGAACTGCATCAGCGACTGTGAGAAAAACTGGTTGAGCTTGTCCGTGTCGTTGTTGATTCTCGATATGAGGTCGCCCGCCTTGTTTTGGTTGAAGAAGTCAACAGGCAGCTCCTGCAGCTTGGTGAACACGGCATTCCTTAGGCTGAATAGCATGCGCTGCCCAACGCCACCCATCATTTTTATTTGAAGGTAGTTGGTAAAGAAGGCTGTGATATACATAACCAGCAGGATGCTTGTAAACAGCAGCACTCCCTTGTAAACTTTTGCCTGTATGTAGGTGTCTATAGTGTGGCCAATAAGGTAGGGTCCCAGCAGGTTCAACGCCGCATTCACCACAATGGCAATCAGTGCAAATATTAGGGTGCGCTTCTCCTCCCGAATGAGCGAGTAAAGTTTTTTAAATGCTGTTATTCCCAGCTTCTTCTTCTGCTCCTTGTCGGCCAGCTGGTTGAGGTTATAGTTCATAGTGACTGGTGCTCTTTTGTGAGTTGGAAATCTGCACGTACTCTGCACAGCTCTCGGTTAGTTCCTTGTGCGTGCCTGTTGCTATAAGCTCTCCCTGCATCAGCAGGATAATCTGCTCGAAATGCTTTACCGACGATACCTTTTGGGTAACCGAAACGAGGGTTAGCTCGGGGTAGTTGTTTTCGAGGTTGCAGAGAATCTTCTTCTCCGTTTTCCTATCCACCCTAGCGGTGAAGTCATCCAGAAACAGAATCTTTGGGTTGAGAGCCAGCGCACGCGCCAGCATAATTCGTTGCTTTTGTCCTCCCGACAGGTTGGTTCCCCTTTCGGAGATCACCGTCTCCAGCTTCTCGGGCAGCGATTCAACGAAGTCGGTGAGCTCTGCCGTTTCCAACGCCTTGTTCATCATCTCCTCGGTCACCGTTTCGCTAAAGGCTATGTTTTCCCTCAGGCTCATGTTAAAGATGGCGCTGTCCTGAAACACGTAGCCTATTTGGTGGTGGAACGACTCCTTGTCGTAATCGGTAATTGGTTTCCCGTCGAACTCAATCGATCCTGAATCGGGTGAAACCAAGCTGGTGAGCAGGTATAACAGCTGACTCTTGCCCGCTGCCGTGGGCCCGATAATGGCCGTATGGCTTTTCCCTTTAATGGAGAAGGAGATGTTGTTTAGTATGGGCTTACCCTTGTAGGCAAGGTTGACGTTTTTAAGTTCGATTTTGCCGCTCAGCTCGCTTACTATAGTTCCGTTTTCTTCCGGTTCCTTCACCTCCATAACCTCGTAAATGCGCGAGTAGGATGCCGATGCCTGCGCAATAATATTGCTCATAAACCCAATCATTATGATGGGAAATATGAGCAGCGCTATGTAGCTGTTGAAGGCGGCAAAGTTACCGAGGGTCATGCTGCCGTTCACCACAAAGTGGCCACCCAGCGCAAGAACCGTTAGTAGGGCGAGGTTGGCAACAAAGGTAATAACGGGAATAAGTATGGAAAAAAGCCGGAGGATGGCTAGCCCCAAGTTTTTTGCATCGGTGTTGGCTGCCAGAAATTTATCGTATTCGGGTTGCTGCGAGTTCATCACCCTGATGAGCGCTGCGCCCATAATGCTTTCGCTGATTACCTTGTTGAGCCAATCGATAACCGCGCGGCTCTGCTTAAAGAGGGGCCTCACCCTCATTAGCACAAGGTAGAAGGTGCCTCCAATAATGGGTATAATTACAATAATGGCCAGGGCCAGCTTCCAGTCGATGAGGAGCAGCATAACGCAGGTGCCCACAATCATGAATATGGACGAGGCGATAATCACCACCGCCTGCGCCACAAACATCTTAATGGAGTCGATGTCGGAGGTGAGGTTAGTAAGCAGCTTGGAGGGGTTGGCGTTGATAATATACTCGTAGCTCTGTCCCGCTATTTTATCGGCAATCCGCGTTCGAAGGTCCCGCGCCACCCTCTCCGATGCATAGGTTTGGATAATACTCTGCAGGTAGGTGAATATAAATATTACCATGGCAGCCACCATAAACTCCACCACCACCGTTTTCATCACAAAATTGCCCGCCGAAAAGGAGTCGATGGCCCCAGAAATAATTTTGGGAATAAATAGGTTGACGGCGTTGCTGGCCAGCGCAAATATCAGGAGAAACACAATCATTACCCTGTAGGGTTTTAGCAGGTTGAATACGCTTGGCCCCTTTGGTTTACCCGGTTTTGCTTGTTTTAATTTTTTACCCATTCTGAGTGATCTCTGAAATACAATGACAAATGAAACGGAAAAGAGTTTTCAAAACTAAGCTAAATCGACCAATAAGTGAATTTTGCCGATAAAAGGGGAGGGGAAAAAGTCGGAAGGCTGGAGTTGCGCCGTGGCGGACCTAAAGACTAAAGGCTACAACTTTTTTAGTGACGAGTAACGGGGTGATGGTTTACAGAAAGTGTAGAGTGGTTAGTAACCTTTGCCATCTTATTATTAAAATATTATACTCAATTTTTATTCTAGAGCCTCATCAGAACGAGGACGCATGTTGATTCAAATGCACAATAATATTTTTTAATTAGATACCTTAATTCCATTGTGTGTTGTGTTTATTCATATTTCATTCATGGCTTTTAATAATCCATGTTTCCAATCTTTTACATAATTATCCTTTTCGTAATTAAGGTCTTTATTTGTCAAATCTATGAAGTAATTTACTAATCCATCCCAATTATCAAGTTGGCCTTTGTCATGCAATTTCCACCCAATTTCTTCTATTGTCCAATTTGACTTCGCTGAATTACGAATCATCGAAGTGGTTATCCAATTACTCTCATTGTCCAGTCCACCTCTTGTAATTGGAATTAAATGGTCAATTGTCGGAAATAAATCCCAGTAAATCATGTGAGTTTCTGACATTTTCCAATTTCTGTGATATTTAAAAATATCTGGAAACTCAATTGTCAATATCTTAATCAATCCGGGAAATAGTAATTTTTCACCCGAATATCTATCAATGAATCCATCATTTAGAAAAACACTACACATTTGATATTTTGAATATTGTCTTTTGTGAGGTAAATTCTCAATGAATGGGTAGTTTTCATTAGCAAAATCAATACAGTCCTGCTTTTTGTTATCTAACAATAATTCGCATATATTCTTAATCAACAAAGTTTTATCCATTTGAAAAGCGATTTTTAACAAGGCACATAACGTCTTACAATAAGAAACGGTTGGGTATTCGGGCTGCGTTCCTGTCCACTGACAAAAATCCTGAAGAGGGAACCAAACCCTCGCAAACCACCGATTCCCAACTGTTATATCAGTGCTTATTTGAATAGCATTTTACTCCCAATGCCCTTAGTACATGACAAAAAAAACAAATGCCTGATTACCAGTAAAATAAACACGTAAATATTTGGTAAATACTCTGAATATCAGTATCTTACAAGAAATTACCACATCTCGATGTAAGAGCCATGATACCCAGAGTAGACC
>DATKVT010000042.1 GCA_035529935.1 Williamwhitmania sp.
TCCCTCTTCAACTGGAGAGAGTTGCTTCCCATGGTCTCCTCCATCTTAATGAGGTTATTGAGAATGAAATCGAAGCCGATAATCTTACCAACGCCCACCTGAAGTTTTGTTTGATAGGATGGTTTGGGCAGCGTTGCGCTAGGCTCCAACTCTTTCAGCATGGTGAGAACACGACCAATGTGGATTTTCTCAATCTCCGACATTTGCCGGTAGATATCGGCAAGCGAAGAATCGTCGGTATGTTCGCTTAGCTTCCTGTATAAAAAGGAGGCATCAACTTCGGCCTGAAGCTGATCTAATAGCTCTTTTTTGGTTAGTGGGTTAGCCATCAACGTATTTATTTTAGTAAGGCAGCCCAAAAATACAAATAAAATTAGGAGATTAGTGGTTTAGGTATTTCGGATGTTAGGGTCCGTGGTGGCAGGGTATGTTGCTTCCACAGCCCTACTCCTCCAATTCAACCATTGCAGGATCTAAGCCTGACGTCTACTTCGACTAACTTCCGCTTAACTACCAACCAATTTCTGTCCAACTTTCGTATTCTATCTATTCACCAAACTCTTAAAATCGTCACCGGTGGGATTTTGGAACATCTTTAGCTCAAACTCGGGGATTACGGCTAACATGTGGTCGAAGATATCGCCCAAGATAGATTCGTAGAATACCCAACGCTTCTCCTTCAAGAAACCATAAATCTCCATGGGTATCCCCTTCTCGTTGGGCTCAAGTAAGCGAACCATAAGGGTGGTCTCCGTATTTACATTAGGATTGCTCATCAGGTATAGTTCCAAATACTTACGAAACACACCCAAGTTGGTAAGCCTACGCCCATTTACAAGGATGGTATCTTCAATATTGTTTTGGTCGTTGTAGGACTTTAACTCCTTCTCCTTCTCTTCAATATAATTACGAAGAATCTGAATCTTCTTCAGCTTCTCGAGTTGCGGTTGAGAGCAGAACTTAACGCTGGAAACATTGATAAGCACTGCACGTTTAAATCGACGACCATCGGACTGCTCCATGCCGCGCCAGTTAGTAAACGATTCGCTCACCAGCGCATATGTTGGAATGGTAGTAATGGTGCGATCCCAGTTCTGAACCTTAACGGTTGCAAGAGTTATATCCATCACCGTTCCATCTGCCTTACGCGAAGGCATTTCGATCCAATCACCAATCTTCACCATATTGTTGGCCGAAAGTTGAATGGAGGCCACAAACCCCAGAATGGTATCCTTAAATATGAGCATAAGCACAGCAGCCGATGCACCCAAACCAACCACAATATTTCCAGGATCCTTTCCAATAATGAGCGCAATAATTACAATGCCACCAAAGAAGTAGGCCACAATTTTGGCAATCTGTAGGTAACCCTTAATTGGGCGTTCTAAGGAAACGGGTAGGGTTAGGTATACATCGTTAGCCGCGTCGAGGAAGGCACCCAGCGACAAAAGCCCAATCAATATCATGAATGCTTTCGTAATTGTCTGTATAGCTGTTACATATACAGGAGCAATATCCTCAAGGGCAACAGGAATAAGCAGATAAACAACAATGGCTGGAACAAGGTGAGCCAGCTTATGAAAAACCTTACGATCAATCAAGAAATCGTCCCATTGTGTCTTACTCTTACGAGCAAAGCGAACAAGCGCAGAAACAATAATCTTCCGGGTGATGAAATCGCTGATAAAGGCCACCAACGCAATTGCCAAAAGGGCAATCATTATCTTCATTAAAAGGCCGAGCGTATCACCCAACGAGTAGCTGGCAATCCAATTCTCCAACTTTCCCATTAGGTAGTAATGGCTTGATTTTTCAAGGATTTCGTGCATATACATCATCTTTGTTTTTGACAGAAACAAATTTAGGCATAACTTTCTGAGGTTGCAAATCACTACAACCTAGGCTGGATAGTGGATTAATACATTGTTCCAATTAAACCAATGCCTCAAAAATCGATCTTTATACGTGGCTGTTTGCACGAATCGAAAACTTCAAAACACTAGACTATGAAAAATATTGTAATTGTTCTTCTGACCCTAATCTCCTCTACCCTATTGGGACAGGAGGCGAGTTATTCCAGCTACTTTGAACCCAACGGTGCTCTTCGGTTCGACTTCTTCCTTGCCGGCAATGCTCAAAGCCAAACGGCTTACTTCGATGCCATCTACTCCGAAAAAGTGTGGGGAGGAAATCCCGACAAAACCATTGAGCCTTACAGCTATGGCGAATATGCCTTTAGGGTATATGACAAAGCAACCAACCAGTTGATTTTTGACAAGGGTTTTTCATCTCTCTTTCAGGAGTGGAGAACTACAGATGAAGCGAAAAAGGTTGGACGAGCATTTTCACAAAGTATTCGAATTCCCGTTCCAAAAAATCCTGTAAAGGTTGAGATTTGTGAACGAAAAAAAGCAGATGGAAAGCTATACCCAATGTTTACAATGGATGTAGACCCTCACTCCAAGTTTATTAACCACGAAAAGAAACAGCTCAACCCTGTTGAGGAGATCGTCAAAAGTGGTGATTCCGAACATAAGGTTGACCTTGTAATTGTAGCCGAAGCATATCAGCAACAGGAGATGGGTACCTTTGTGAACGATGCCAAGCGGTTGGTTGACACACTATTTGCATACGAGCCATACAAATCGAGCAGGGATAAGTTTAACGTTTGGTTGGTGGAATCGCCTTCGGTGGATTCAGGCCCCGATAATCCTGGCGCGAATATTTGGAACTCTACAGTTGCTTCTTCCACCTTTTACACCTTCGACGAGGAACGCTACCTAACCACATTCGACTATAAAGCGTTAGCCGACCTTACCACCGATATTCCCTGCGATGCGCTCTACGTGCTGGTTAACTCCAGTAAGTATGGTGGTGGCGGAATATACGGATACTACGCCCTTAGCAGCGCGCACAACGCCCTATCACCCAAGGTATTTATCCACGAATTTGGGCACAGCTTCGCGGGTCTAGGCGACGAATACTTCGACTCCTCAACTCCCTACGAGGACTTCTACAACCTTAAGGTTGAACCTTGGGAACCAAACCTCACCACGCTGGTAAACTTCGACTCCAAGTGGAAAAATATGGTGGAACCGGATGTTCCCATCCCTACCCCTCCTACCGCTGAATATAAAAACAAGATTGGAGTATTTGAGGGAGGTGGTTACATGGCTAAGGGCATCTACCGCCCGATGTTTGACTGCCGCATGAGAACCAACACGGCGAAAGGTTTTTGCCCAGTTTGCCAGCGAGCAATCAAGAAAGTTATTGACTTCTACGCACAGTAAATAGTGCAGCAAATAAAAAGGGTGTCTTGATTTCTCAGGACACCCTTTTTTAAACCTAAACTACTACTAGCTATTAACACTCCCGTTGATACGGTGGTTTAGTTAGGTAGTTTCATCCAAACACGTGTTCTTTAACACATAATCAGCAATTTGATGCTGCCCTATTTTTGGCTTATTGAAAAAATATCTCACTGACTTGCCACATACTAAACAGCGCAATAATGCCATATCAGTACCGAAAAACTATTTCGTATTTTTGCACTTTAACATTTATTCAGTTGCGCCATTGAACCCTAATATAGCAGTTACAGAAGATGGTTCTACTACCTTCTTTTCCAAACAATTCAACCAGCACTACCACTCGCAGCACGGGGCCATACAGGAATCGATGCATGTATTTATCGATGCTGGATTTCGGCAGCTGCGGAATCGTAGTTCCCTACAGATTTTTGAAATGGGGTTTGGCACCGGCCTCAACGCGCTGCTCACGCTCACTGAGGCGGAACGCTCACGAATTACAGTAAACTACGAAGCCGTTGAACTATTTCCACTCAAACCTGAGGATGCACTCCAAGCCAACTTCCCCACCAAACTTGGAGGTTGGCAAAAGGAGTTCGAGTCGATGCACCTTTGCCAATGGAATACGAGACAGGAAATTTCGGACAGATTTTCGCTGCTAAAGCACGAAGTCGATTTAATTACAGCAAAGCTGCCTAGCGGCATAGACCTGGTCTACTTTGATGCCTTCGACCCTGAAGCACAACCTTCGCTCTGGACAATCGCCATTTTTCGGAAATTATTCGAGGCCATGAGCATTAGTGGCATACTGGTAACCTACTCTTCCAAGGGAATCGTAAAAAAAGCGTTGCGTGAAGCGGGATTTAAGGTAGAACGTTTGCCCGGCCCTCCTGGAAAAAGGCACATGGTAAGGGCCACAAAATGTAATTATGCCGAATGAGTAAAATAGAACGAGAGAAAAGAACCGTTGGTCTAATGATCGGCATCTACTGCAGAGGAAAACACGGAACCAAAACGCTATGCCCCCAATGTAATGACCTGTTGCACTATGCACAAGCGCGCTTAGACCACTGCCCCCATGGCGAGAGCAAGCCGTCCTGCGCCAAGTGCACCATCCACTGCTACAGCAAAAGCTACCGAGAACAGATAAGGCAGGTTATGCGATACTCCGGACCACGTATATTTTGGGCCTATCCATGGCAGTGGCTAAAGCATCTATTCATCCAATAGGACTCCCCACAGCAAGCGCATAGCCATTAGGTTTGCAATACTTAATATTAACTACATACATAAAAAGCATACCCTATTCCCTTGGAGAATAGGGTATGCTTTAATAATTTGAGCTTGCTACAAATCCGTTACCAAATTTTCACCCGTAAGCTGTCTGGGCGCCACATAGCTTGACCTTCCTTAACATTAAATGCTTTATAAAAAGCTGGCATGTTCGATAATGGGCCCAATACTCTGTACTTTGCAGGTGAATGGACATCGGAAAGCACTTGGTTTGCAATAGCTTCCGGACGGTCGTTAATCATCCAGGCCATGGCATACGCTAAAAAGAATCGCTTATCAGGCGTTAACCCCGCAATGATTTCATTATTTTTATATTGACTCGTCTTCTTAAATGCTTCATACCCCATGACAATGCCACCTAGGTCAGCAATGTTCTCGCCCTGCGTCATATCGCCATTAATATGCAGGTTGTCGACTGGAACATATCCATTAAACTGCTCAACAATCATCTTTGTTTTCTTCAAAAACCGAGCCCTATCTTCCGAAGTCCACCAATTATTAAGGTTTCCATACTCATCATACTTACACCCCTGATCATCAAATCCATGAGTAATCTCGTGCCCAAATGTTGAGCCTCCTATAATGGCATAAAGAATGGCATCATCGGCTAACTTATGCTCAAATCCGGGAACCAAAATATTACATCCAGGAACTACAATCTCGTTGTTTGATGGATTATAATAAGCATTGTACCATTGAGGCTCCATATCCCATTCGGTGCGATCAACTGGCTTTCCATATTTAGCAAACATAAAATTAGACTGCCACAGATTTGCATGCATTACATTCTTAACGTAGGAAGTGCGATCGATTTCCATATTGCTTAGATCCTTCCAATGATCGGGATACCCAACTTTCATAATCACAGCATCCAATTTTTTTAATGCTTTTACTTTGGTAGCCTCGCTCATCCAATCCAGGTTTTTGATTCGATCAGCATATACAACCTTAATGGCATTCCCAATTTCGAGCAGTTTTTCCTTAGTGCCTTTAGGTAGATATTCAGCCACATACACCTGCCCAATGAGTTCACCCAATTGCTTGTCGGTTTCTCCAACAACCCTTTTCCAACGAGGCTTCGGCTCTTCAATTCCCCTCAGTGTAGTTAAATAAAAGCGGAATGACTTCATATAGGTTGAATCATCAAGAAAATCAGATAACCCGTTAACGAATTGAAACTTAAGGTAGTTTTTCCAATCCTTCAGCGAATAACTTTTTAAGTAGGTATTCACTGCATCTAAAAATTCTGGCTGACCTACAACAACAGAATCAACCATATTCAACCCTACACTCTTGAACAGCAGTGCCCAATTTATATTTGCTGTTTGCTTCGACAGCTGCCCTAGGGAGAGTTTGTGGTAGTTTTTAAATGGGTCTCGTGTATCCTCACGCTTACGCGATGCCGTTGCCAATGCTGTTTCAAGATTTAATAAGCCATCAGCAGCAATTGAAGCATCCCTTTCATCATAGCCCATTGTAGTATAGAGCGATTTGCTGTATTCCAAGAACCGTTTCCGAACCATTTTTGCGCGATCAGTTTGATCCAAATAGTAGCTACGATCGGGCAAGCTAAGCCCCCCCTGAGCAATGTAAATTGCGTATTTACTACTTATTCGGTCATCCTGCGCAACATAAAATCCAAAAAGAGGGGAGCTAGAAACCTGATGAATATAAGCTACTTCTTTGATTAAGTCGTTAAGATTTGAGATGGAATCAATCCGGCTTAGTTCATTCATTAAGGGCTTAATTCCTTGCCGATTCAGGGATAAGCTATCCATTCCAGAGAAGTAAAAATCACCAATCTTCTGTTTGTTGCTCCCTTTTGCATAATCTTTGGAAACCGAAGACTGACAAATAGACAAAATTTGTGAATTGATGGTATCCCTAATCAACTGCCACAGTCCGTTTCCTTGCTCGCTACTTGGAATGGGATGATCCTTAAACCATTTTCCGTTTGCATACATAAAGAAATCATCTCCAGGATTAACCGTGGAATCGATGTGGGATAATAATGGATCTGCTTCAGGGCTGGGCTTGTTACCATTTTGCATTGTGCATGAAACAGAAAAAGCCATCATGGCCATGATTATAAGAAATATACCGTACTTTTTCACACTAAGTTATTTAAGGGTTACACATACTATGGATTATTCTATTCATAAAAAGCCAAATATCGTCTTTCCCGCTGTAACCATCCTTTTAGAAAGATATTTTTAATCAAGCGAATTAACTCAAAATCAAAAATAAAGCTCCGCGCAGGAAGCGCTCGTGAGTATCATAATTCCACCAATTAATGCTAAAATTCGCCCCAAATAAGAGGAAGAACTAAACCCAACAGAGATTAGAGTGTTAAATAATGTTATGGTTTATTGATCTGACACAATATTTTCGGTGAACAAACACTCGTTATTGAATTTATCTATAACTTTGCTCCTTAAACAGACTAATTAACACATACTTTACAATGAAAAAAATTGCATTCATTCTATTAGCAGCGGGTTCAGTAGCAATGACCAGCTGTGGACAAAAGTCAAAGTCCTCGGCAAAATTAAAGACCGATGTTGACTCACTCAGCTATGCCATTGGAATCAGCGTTGGCTCAAGTTTTGCCCAGAACGACATCAAAGAAATTAACGTTGATGAACTTTCTGCTGCCATTTCCGATATAATGAGTAAAGATAGCTTACGGCCAATGATGGACCAGCGGGTTGCTCAAACGGTGATTCAAACATACCTCATGAAGCAGTTCGACATTAAGCATGCTAAGGATATTGAGGCTGGTGAAGATTTCATGAAGCAAAATGCTTCAAAGCCTGGTATCGATACCATGCATGTTACCTACATGGACGAAATGCCCGGTGGTAAAGGCACTCTGAAAACTGCCGTAATGCAGTACCAAGTTATCAAGCAGGGTAATGGACCAAAACCAATTGCAACCGACGTTGTTAAGGTTAACTACATTGGAACCCTTATTGATGGAACCAAGTTTGATTCCTCTTACGACAGAAAAGAGCCAGCCCAATTCCGCCTTAACGGTGTAATTAAAGGATGGACTGCCGGTCTCGAAAGGATGAATGTTGGTTCAACATACAAATTCTATATCCCTGCTGAACTTGCCTATGGTCGATTTGGACGTAACCCAATTATTCCACCCTACGCAACACTTGTTTTTGAAGTTGAGTTGCTAAGCATCGACAATCCTGCAGCTCCTGCACCAGCTGCTCCAACAGGCAAACCAATGAAAATGAAGAAATAGTTTATTTCCGAATAAATAGTTAAGTTTTCTGGCGCCACTCCAATTTTTGGAGTGGCGTTCTCTTTTGCGCAACAACCTGCTACCAACGCTGTTTTTTGAATGAGCTATTCCAAATAGAAGGTAGGGTTGATTTTGTATTTCGTGGCATTTTTCGTTACTTCGTAATCCTTTTGTAAGTAAATAATCAAGCAAAAACTAAGTATATGAAAACGGCTGAAATCCATACCGAAAAGGGTGTTATGAAGGTGAAGTTCTTCGAGGAAGATGCACCTAACACCGTGGAGAATTTTGTTAAGTTGTCGAAATCAGGATTCTACGACGGCCTAATATTCCATCGCGTAATTCCTGATTTTATGGTACAGGCCGGCTGCCCCCACGGC
Organism: Williamwhitmania sp.; assembly: GCA_035529935.1. Classification (NCBI taxonomy): domain Bacteria; kingdom Pseudomonadati; phylum Bacteroidota; class Bacteroidia; order Bacteroidales; family Williamwhitmaniaceae; genus Williamwhitmania; species Williamwhitmania sp. Next base: position 8,238 of record DATKVT010000042.1, read on the forward strand.
ACCGGAACAGGTGGCCCCGGCTACACCATTAAGTGTGAACTCAACGGTAACAACCAATATCATGATAGAGGCGTTCTGTCAATGGCACACGCTGGTCGCGATACTGGTGGTTCGCAGTTTTTTATCTGCCACAACAGGGAAAACACACAGCACCTCGATCGCCAACATACCGTGTTCGGAAAGGTTTATGAAGGTCTTGAGGTTCTCGACCAAATTCGTAAGGGCGACGAGATTATCAAAATTGAAATAAAGGAGGAGTAACAATGGCCTTAGAAATACAGGGAAAGCTCGTGCAGATGCTCGAGAAGCAGGTTGGAACTGGTCGTAATGGCACTTGGGAAAAGCAGGAATTTATTCTGGAGACCACGGAGCAATATCCCAAAAAGATTTGCATTTCGGCTTGGGGTGACAAAATTAAGGATATTGACTCAGCCAAGCCCGGCGATATGCTCAAGGTCAGCTTCAACCTGGAGTCGAGGGAGTTCAATGGCCGCTGGTACACCGACATTCGTGCTTGGCGAATCTCCCGCGAGGGTGCAGGTGCAGGTGCTGGAGCAGCTGCTTCATCTTCAACTGGTGCTCCAATGTCAGCCCCACCTTCTTTCGATGAAATGCCTCCCATTGGCGGCGAAGAGGAGATAAACGACCTCCCATTCTAGCATACACAAGAAACCCCGATTAGCATCGGGGTTCTTTTTTGCCTTTCAGCAAGTAATTCTATTTTCGCAATCACTTATTATCAACAGCAAAATTAGGCTTGGCCCACGGTTCGTTGCCTTACAGCCTCAAACAGCATAACCGAAGCAGCGGCTGAAACGTTCAGTGACTCAATCTTGCCCATTAGTGGGATTTGAACAATGTAACTGGCCATGCGCAAAATTTCAGCCGACACACCGGTATCTTCTGCTCCCATCACTATTACAGTTGGGATTTTAAAGTCGATATCGTATAGCGTGGACGATGATTTTTCGTTGGCTGCAACAATTTGAAAGCCGCTCTGTTTCAGAAATAGGGATGCATACTTCAACAGCTTTACCCGACAAACCGGAATAATGTTGAGCGCACCCGCTGATGTTTTTAGCGCATCGGCATTGATTTGGGCCGAACCTTGGGTAGGAATTATGATTGCATCGGCTCCGGCGCACTCAGCGCTTCGTGCAATGGCACCGAAATTACGCACATCGGTAATTTGGTCCAGCATAACAACAAGCGGAACCTTGCCAGCCTCAAAGAGAGCTGGTATTAAATCCTCCATCTGCGCAAACTCAATGGGTGACATATAGGCAATTACCCCCTGATGATTTTTGGTGGTGACCCGGTTGAGCTTTTCAATGGGTACCAACGACATGGGTATGTTATTGCTCTTTACCAAATCAACTACCTCCTGGGAAAGTTCTCCAATCAGCCCCTTCTTTATCAACACCTTCTCCACGGTTCTCCCTGCATTAATGGCTTCAATCACCGGACGAATGCCAAAAATTAGCTCCCCACGCTCCCGTTCCTTGAGCTCATTTCCATACTCTTTTCGATAGTTATTCACGCTATGTAAGTTGTTTCGGTTCATAAAATTTAAAATAGTGGGCAAAGATAGCGAATCTTACTGATCTGGTGCATCTTCGTCCTCATCGTCAAAAATAAAAGGTTTGCCGCGGCTCCACCCTTGCTGTATTTGCGACCACTTAAGGTTGCTGGAACGTCGGTAATCGAGCACAAAATCGTTGGGGCTAGCCCCTCCTTGACGGCATACAAAGTGGAATCGCGTGAGCTTTTGCCCTTTGCCCGTGCCATACACCCAAACTTCGTTTTTGCCATACCGAAAAATCCGATTTGGTAGGCCATACATCATAAACACCATTCCACGGTCACTTTTCCACCCCTCCATGTAGGAGGAAAAGAAGTAGTTTGCCAAGAAGAGCCGGTTGTAGTAAATGCGTATAAGCTCACGGGCCGATTCGTGGTCACCAGCCCTTGCAAGCCATAGGCTATCGAGGAGCAACTTCTTGTTAGCGCTTAGCAGCAACGAATCGTTAATGTTCGGTTGTATATAAACCATTGGTGCTAGGAGATCCTCGTTTGTAACAATCTTTGGAAAGCCCAAATTAAAACTTCCCAGCACTACGCCCTTGCCGGGAATAGAATCAGCACAAACAAGATAAACCCCACTGTAAGGAAGAGTCAAACCTCTTCCGGCAATTTTCCACTTCCACACGCTATCGGCGGCAGGTGGATAGTCTACCCGAAATGCAACCACAGGTGGCTTGGCAACAGGTAAATTTTTATAGTAGAAAACGTAAGCACTATCCAACTCTCTGAGTGGGTGGTTCACCCGCACCGATTGTCCCGGCTTTAATGAGATTCCGAAGAAGGGAGAACCATCGTCTAGTGTAGTTCTGTACCACTGCCCCGTATTGTGGTTAAGCTTGTCCACCATCGAAAGTGAAATGGTGGTACGCTCCCGAAGAACATCGGTGACCAACAGGTTGAGAATATACGCATGGCCAATCTTCGCGTGTAGCGGCAGTTTTGTTAAAATGGTCTTCTTTGCAAGACTCTGCTGGTTGAGCACCAAGGTTGCAGAGGCAGTATCCACAACTACTGAGCTATCCTTTACATCGTAGAGTTGCGCGATAATTTTGACCTTGCCCTGTAGCACCGAGTCGGGATTGGCCATATTAAACAGCACCTCCGTTGGATAAATGGCCACATTCAGCTCAGAAAGGCTATCGCTAAGGTGAAACACCTTCGACTCTGGATGAATGGAGTTGGCACCCGGATTATACATATCGGTCAGCCGAATGGATTGCTGCGCCTTACGGCTGCCAGCGCACGACACCAAAAAAGCAGCGAAAACTATGGCTAAACCAAATAATAAATGTCTCTTCAACCTCAAGCGTGTGCCCATAGCTAAAATGTCATTATAAGACTTAACATGATATTACGAGGCAAGATAATCAAAATATAGGCACTCAATATTGCTACACAATGCCCCTCTCCTTCTCCAGGTTTTCTTTCTCCGAGCTGAGCTGCTCCCACTCTACCATAAGGGCCTCTACACCCTTCTTCAGCTCCTGATAGCGTTTAAAAATATCAACATCGGTATGGTCAATGGCATGCTGCTCTGGATTAGCCATCATGGCATCGATCTTGGCTATTTCGGCCTCCTTAGCCTCAACCAGACGCTCGCATTCGGTAATTCGTGATATAACCTTTCGAATGACTTTGTCCATCTCCTTACGCTCGGCATACGAAAGCTTATTTTCAGTAACCTGTCTATCGGCCTGCTGGCTCTGTGCCAATGTTGTCTTTCGCTCCAGCTCCTTTAGCGATTCCAGCTTACGTCGCTTTAGAAAATCGTAGATACCTCCAAGATGTTCCTTCACCTTACCACCCCTAAATTCATAGAGCTTGCTTACCAATCCATCCAAAAACTCACGGTCGTGGGAAACAACAATCAGCGTTCCATCATACTTTTTCAGTGCTTCCTTCAAGATGTCCTTGGAAAGCATGTCCATGTGGTTGGTTGGCTCATCGAGGATCAAGAGGTTGTATGGCTGAAACATCAGCTTAGCCATGGCTAGCCTTGACCGCTCACCACCCGAAAGCACCTTTACCTTCTTATCGACATCCTCGCCCCTGAAGAGAAATGCACCAAGAATATCCCGAATTTTGGTTCTAATATCGCCAACAGCAATCTGGTCGATGGTATCGAACACCGTCATATTACCATCCATCAGGTCGTCCTGGTTCTGTGCAAAGTAGCCCAGTTTGACGTTGTAGCCCAACTTTGCATGGCCTACTGTGGCATCAAGGTCACCAACCGCAATGCGAGAAAGCGTGGTTTTCCCCTCTCCATTGCGACCAACAAAGGCGACCTTTTCGCCTCGCTCAATTTTAAGATTTACATCCGAGAAAATGACGTGATCGCCAAACGCCTTGGTGAGATTTTCTGCCTCCATCACAATTTGTCCAGAACGCGGCGCAGGTGGAAATTTTATGTGTAATGCAGAGTTGTCCTCCTCGTCAATTTCAATTCTATCAACCTTATCGAGCTGCTTAATTCTGCTCTGCACCTGCACCGACTTGGTGGCCTTGTATCGAAATCGCTCAATAAAATCCTCGGTGTCCTCAATCATCTTCTGCTGGTTACGGTAGGCTGAGAGCTGCTGCTCGCGACGCTCCTTCCTAAGCACCACATATTGAGAATAGGAGACCTTATAGTCATGTATTTTTCCAAGAACAATCTCTACCGTTCGGTTGGTTACATTATCGAGAAATGCTCGATCGTGCGAGATAAGAATTACGGCACCTGCATACTCCTTTAGGTAGTCCTCGAGCCACTGAATACTCTCAATATCGAGGTGATTGGTTGGCTCATCAAGCAGAATAAGGTTTGGCCTTCGCAACAGAATTTTGGCCAGCTCAATTCGCATGCGCCATCCACCGGAGAACTCAGAGGTTTGTCGCTCAAAATCGCGCCTTTCAAAACCCAAGCCCAAAAGCGTCTTTTCCACTTCTCCTTCTAAGCCGGCAGCCCCAAGAAGTGCATGATGTTCATTTAGGTCGGAGAGCTTTGCCACCAAGCGGCCATACTCCTCCGAGTCATAATCGGTTCGGTGAGACACCTCGGCACTAATACGTGCCATCTCCTTCTCCAATTCCAGCACATCGGAAAACGCCAGCGAAGCCTCCTCAGTTACTGTCTTTCCATCCTTCACCTCCATGGTTTGAGCAAGATAACCCATGGTAACCCCGGAAACACCACTCACAATGCCGGAGGTGGGCTTTTGTAGTCCATACAAAATCTTCAACAGTGTAGACTTTCCTGCACCGTTTCGTCCAACCAAACCAATCCGGTCGCGCTGATTCACCATAAAAGTGGCCCCCTTGAGGAGGTCGAACCCACCAAAGGAAACCCATATATCACTAATAGAAACCATCTTCGTCCAGCCGTTTAAGCTGCAAAAGTAGCTATTTTGAATGGGATGTTAAGGTATAATACTATTGGAGAAAATATCCACATGGTTATTCTCTTTAGGATTAATTCAATCATTCACCCAACAAATGAATTGTATTGTTTATGGTATTGATTTTTACCATAACTTTACTCCTATCTAACTTAAAATAAAGCCTATGTTTAGCGTTAGTCATTTACACCCAATGCTTGTGCACTTTCCTATTGCACTGATAATAGCTGGATTTGCACTAGAAGTATTTCACCTAATCATTAAGAAGGAACAATGTCTCAGTAGGGCAGGATTTTACCTGCTGATACTTGGTACCCTTGGTGCCATAGCAGCCTATCTTGCTGGTGAGTTTTTCACCAATGACTTAGCTGGAGCTGCCGGTGGAATACAAGAAATTCATGAACTATTTGCAAGCATAACGCTTGGAACGGTAATTTTAACCCTGCTAGTTCGCCTCTACCTAATGATTAAAAAAAAGGAGGAGACTTCACTCAGATGGGTATACTTTACCCTGTATGCACTAAGTGCAATATTTGTAGGAATTACAGGATTTTATGGAGGGACACTTGTTTTCAGTTATATGATTGGAATATAATTTTTCAACTTTACTAACCTAAAAAGTAATCAAGATGAAAAAGTTTGCAATCTTTTCTTTAGCAGCCTTCGCTGCTGGTGCTATGCTCTTGGGAAGCTGTAGTAAAACTACTCCAGTAAAAACCATCGAAAATCTAAAAGCTGGAATTACCGGTGAAACAACAGCAAGTGCTAAATATGCAGCCTTTGCTGCAAAAGCTCGTGCCGAAGGTTATGACACCATCGCCAAGATGTTTGATGCGACATCCAAGGCTGAAAGCATCCACGCTAACAACCACATGGCTGCACTAACTAAGCTAGGAGTTGAATTCACTGCAAAGGCAGATTCTTTTACTGTTATGACCACTAAGGAAAATCTGGAAGATGCCATCAAGGGTGAACAGTATGAAAACACCACCATGTATCCAGAATTCATTAAAGCAGCAATGGAGGAGAAGGTGCCTGAAGCTATAACGTCTTTCACATGGGCGTTCGATACCGAAAAGAAACATCAAGTTTTTTACCAGAATGCGCTCGACGCCCTCAACAACACAAACTCTGAAACCGGTTTGCCAGTTGCATGGGCAGTTTGTCCAAAATGCGGCAATACTTACGATGCTGCCCACGTGGACGATTTCTGTGCTTTCTGCCAAACACCAAAGGAAAAGTTCATCATGTTCTAATGTTGTAAATCTGCAACTAAAATAAAACCCCGAAGAGCAATCCTCGGGGTTTCTTTTTTAGTAACAACGGACTATCTGCTAATCAAAATCATATCTCAGGCCCACAAAAAAGGTACGGCCCGGGCTATAGGTAGAAAGGTGTGTTTTGTCGGTGTAGTCAAATAGATTATCAATTCCAACTGTGAGCGTGAGTTGTGTATAGAATGTCTGCGAAACTGCAAGGTTGGCCATAAAGTAATCGGAGAGCATTATGGGATAGCTTTGGTATGTAGCTTGGTCGAAATACTCCTGCTCCATCTTTCCCAAATACTTTACCTGTAGGTTTGCGTTGAGGCTATAATAACCCTTGGCAAAATTGTAATCAAAATTCAAACGAGCCGAATGCTTTCGAGTGCCAAACATCTGAAGACCAGTTGACTTGTCCTCCGAATAGATAAAGCTATACCCCCCAGAGACACCAAAACTGTGATTGAGCCTAAAGCTCATCAAATAATCAATTCCCCTCACCTCTACTTTTCCGTAGTTAGCATAGGTGTAATCGTTCACGCCATTGTTTACACCCACAAACTGGTCGGAAATCATATTTGTGATATTATTCCGATACGCCGATAGTGAGGTATTAAACTTTGCAACGCTGTACTCCACAGAAAAATTGAGATAGTTGGAATTTTCCGGCGTTAGGTTTGGATTACCATAAATAAAGAGCGGATAGCCACTGGGGATTCGGTATTGGATGTACAAATCTTTTAGGCCCGGTGTTCTATATCCGGTTCCAAAACCACCTCTGAATGAGAACTTGGAAATTTTATACATCAAATTAGCCTGATAGGTGGCATGATTTCCAAATGCAGAGTTATGTACAAATCGTCCACCTGCAATCAAGGATAGACTGTAGGATAGCCTTACTTCATCCTGAATAAAGGCTTCCATGTTAGAATAGCTGCGATTGGTAATGCTATCACGTGGAGAGTTCAACTTTTCAGTAACACCATCGAGACCTGCAACCACCTTTTGGAACGATCCTATGGAAGTAGAGTATTGACTTCTTGCCTCATAGTAACGATTGTCGTACTGAATACTCTGGTCATCACTTCCATTAGGCTGAGGAATTAAATTATACGTTTTATAGCGGTCACTAAGCCAGGAGGCATCCAACTTACCATCCTTCCCAAGCATCCAACCTAGCTTGCCAGAGTAGCTAAAGTCGTTGTTTCTCTGATCGTAGCTTGAGGGGCTAGAATGATCCAACTTCTTGGTATAGTATGTTGCCTTCCCTGAAATCTCAAGCCGAGGAGTTAGGTTATAAAATACATTTTGGGTGTAGCTGTGGGAATTGCTGGCCTCCAAAGTCTTCCCCGGAACATCCGGCTGAAGATCGTAACCATTGGTTGACTTGTAGTCGTAAACACCATCGATGCCGAGCCTACCCACCTTAGAACCGACATAGGCTCCAACGTTTCGATCACCATAGGCACCAAAACGGCTAAGAACGGTTGCTTCAAAAGGGGTATTGGGCTTGCGGGTAATGATGTTAAACACTCCTCCAATGGCATTGGAGCCGTAAAGCGTACTGGTGGCTCCTCTTACAAATTCAATGTGGTCAATATTCACAAGGTTTAAACGTGAATAGTCAATATCGCCCTTGGTATCACCAGCAATGCGGTTACCATCTACCAGAAAAAGGGTGTATTGCGGACTGAGCCCCTGAACCTTCAACGAAGTTCCATTATCGGCTTGTGCCACCTCTACTCCCGGTACAGCAAGTTCAATGAGAGAGGCAACGCTAGGCACAGCGGTTTGCTGAATGATTTTGGCAGGAATTACCTGCGTGATTACCGGCGTTTCCGAAAGCGCCCGCTCAGTTTTGGTGGCAGTAACCACTACATTTTGGATATCATATGCAACCGGTTTAAGCGCAATATTCAATCCAGATGCTGGAGCCATTACCTTAACCTCAGTAGTTTGATATCCACTGTAGCTGACCTGAAGGATGTAGCTGCCACTTCGCATCTTGAGTTCAAAGCTGCCATCATTTCTGGATGCCGTGCCGAGAAATGTTCCCTTTACCATCACATTGGCACCCGGCAGTGCGGCCTGAGTTTCCTCATCAATAATTAACCCTGAAACCTTTACTTCCTGTGCATGGCTACCAAGGGAAAGCAGCATAAGTAGCACAAAGAATAACTTTTCTTTTATTTTCATTTTGTATTTTCATGTATTAGCAAAACACTTATCCATGCTCGCATACACAATCTTTCTGTATACAAAGCATCAAGCTAAGACGAATGAGCCCTCGGCTCAACCCTCAGCAGGAAAAAGAAATTGTATTGCTAGCACATGGGGGGGCCACGCTTCTCTGGCGAGAGCAAAAAAGCGGTACATATCCAAAAACTTGACTCTAACGGTCTGGTTACAGAAAATGAGCAGCGCAAACACAGCAACTCCTCAACCAGTGAGGCAAATGAGCTAACATGAGCATAATGGAATGCCTTGTGTGGTGTTTCAGCTGGGGCCTGCTTTGCAACCGTTATAGTAGTTGGCTCAGTGTTGCCGTGCTTCCCCGATTCACCATTGAACATAGCCTTGCCAAACACTACCCACGAAAAGGCAATGGCAAGAATATATGGTAAGAAACTTCCTGAAACACCAACAAAAAACATCTGCTTCTATTTTGTTGCCTAAGAACACCGCAAAGGTAGGAAGGTTGTTCGAGAAAATATGCTATGCAATAGGATTTTAATTTTCACCGTGCGATTTATTATCGGATACCCTATAAACTGCGGAATCCGCCTCAAAAAAGTCCTGCTCTTTCAACCGTTTTAAATAGAATTTTGCCGTTTCATATGCATCATGCTGATTTGCATCCATTTGCGAACCAAGCAGCACCTTCTTGTCGAACTGAACCACAAATTGGCGGAAACTCTCCCTTGCCCATTTTATATGACCATGCTGATAGGCTACCATGGCCGCGTTATAAAGGTTTAAAATGTTGGATGAATCTATAGCAAAGGCCTTATTGTAGAGGTTGTAGGCCATTTCTACTTTGCCTAACTTTTCATAAATATGCGCTCTCCCCCCCACTATTTCTGCCAAGTCGAAAGGCCTCGGCGAAATTAGTGCCTCCGCTTTATCAAAATACTCAAGCCCTGTTTTTGGGTCGTAGGTAGCAGCTATGGCAGAAGCCAACGTGGTGATTACTTTAAAGTTGGTGGTGTCGAGCTTGTATGCCTTTTCCAACGGCTCTACACTTTGGTAAATAAGACCATTCCAGTTGAGTGCAAAGCCCAAGCATGAATAGGTAAAAGCGGAAGTATCACCAATGCTGAGCAGCTTGTGCATTACAGCCTCTACCTCATCGAATTTTCGAAGCAGAAGTAGGGTGTAACCCTTGTAGCGCAATACGGGCACATTTAGCGAATCGAAGTGCTCGAATGCTTCACATTCGGCTAAGGCCTCTTCTATATTGCCGTCGTTGACCTGGGCAGTTGCCAAGGAAACGGTGAGCCCTGCATCGCGAGGATTCAAGCGAAAAGCCTGTGAAAACATCTCGACGGCAAAAGGATTAAAGCCCAACCGGCTGTAGCATTCACCGAGCTGCTTGCAGAAGTAGTAATTGGAGGTATCCATAATGGACAACTGTCCATAGCGTTCCATTGCCTTACGATAATCCCTCTGTAAAAAGTATATTTTTGCCAGCTGACTGTTGGCAAAAAAATTTAGCGAATCGGTATGCACTACCTCGGTAAATACATTCTCTGCCTCCTTAACCCGTCCCAAGGAAAGCAAGCATCTTCCAACACTGTTCTCCAAGGACACATTTTTTGGGCTAAGGGTAAGAGCCCTCTGGTAATATTCCAATGCCTGCTGATCCTGCCCAAGCCCCTCATGTGCCAAGGCCATTATCTCCAGAAATTTTGGATTATGGGCCACAGAGTCACCAAGGGTCTGTCCGTTGGAAATAACCTCGGCATAGCGTCCCTGTATCAAGGCCATGCTTAACTCACCATATTCCTGAGCTGGGAGCAATTGACCCCAGCCCAGAAATACAGCAAACATAAAAATGGATTTTCGAACCATTCCAAAACCTACTTCAGCGCAAACATTATGGGGAAGGTAAAGCTTACCCTAACCTTCTTGCCTCTTTGCTCTCCAGGAATCCACTTAGGTGCACCAGTAACTACTCGTAAAGCCTCAGCATCTAGATACTTATCAACTCCTCTGACAATTTTTATATCCGACATTGAGCCATCGGCTTCCACAACAAAGGAAATATATACCTTTCCCTGAATTTGCTTATCCATCGCCTCCTTGGGATATTTCAGGTTGTCTCCAATATACTTTTGAAACCCTTCTGTTTTAGCCAAACCTTTATAGGGAAAGCTGGGCATTTTTTCCACAGTAAAAAATACTTGTTCTTTAATGCTTGAAGAATTCTGAGCGTTTTCAACCTTTGAATCCGTAGTCACTGCAGTAGAATCCGGTGCAGGTGGTGGTGGTGGCGGAGGAGGTGGTGGAGGTGCAATCATTCCTTCAGGCTGCTCCTTTGGTGCATTGTTGGAGCACGAGCTAGTGCTAAAGATGAATACCAGCAGTAGCATTGCAGGAATCACCAGCAAATACTTTAACGCCGAAATTTGGGTTGACCTCTCTTTTGTAATCATAGCTAATCGTTTTAAAGTTAAAGGTTTATTAAAGCCGGTGCTCAATGCCGGTGCAAATCCGGGCATGGAGGTTTCCAGCATTAGCCTGATGTAATCCGCAGAACCGGCGCCGTGTTCCTTGGATATACTGTCGGCTTCGAACTCATGCACCTCCCTAAGCGATTTGAGTAACAACCAGCTGAACGGATTTAACCACCATACACTACAGATAATGGAAGCCAAAAGCACATCGGCCGAATGGTGCTTTTGGACGTGAACCGTTTCGTGGTGCAAAACCGTGTTTAAATGGTTTTCGTCATATCGATTATCAGGAACATGAACAAAGTGAAAAAAGGAGAATGGCGTGTCAAAGTGGCTTCCCTTCACCACAATGAGGTCTGGAATGGTGGTCGATAGTCGCTCCTCCCGCCTCAAGCGAACCACCACCTTAGCGATTTGAAAGATTAACAGAGCAAGTAGGAAGAGGCATATCAACCAGTAGCCATAGCTGAGCATGGTAACCACTCCAACGTGGGTTTCTGAACCACTACCATAAACAGTAACCATTGGTATAGCTTGGGTAATATAACTCATGCCTCTATTTACGGTTGAATCGGCAGGGAGCAGTATATGCACAAAGGGCAACACAATTGAAAGTCCAAAGGAGAGCAGCAGGTATATTCTGCTTATGGTAAAATGTGTCTGGTTGCGAAGCCATAAAGCATACACCATCCAGAATGCGGCCATAAAGAGGCTCGATTTAATTAGGTAAATGAAGTAACCGTTCATCACTTCTGATATTTTTGCTTTTCAATTTCTGAATTCATGAGCCGTACTATTTCCTCCATCTCCTGCACCGAAAGGTTTTCTTCCTTGGCAAAGAAGGAAACCATCTGCTTAAAGGAGTTGCTGAAATACCCCTTTACAAAACCTTTCATGTGGTTTTTAGAGTAGTCCTTCTTGGAGATAGACGGAAAATACTCATGGGTTTTTCCATACGCATTATGCTCCACGAAACCCTTCTTTTCTAGTATCCGAACAATGGTAGATACCGTGTTATAGGCAGGTTTGGGTTCTGGAAATTTATCGAGAAGGTCCTTTACAAAACCCTTCTCCAGCTTCCACAAGACCTGCATCACCTCCTCTTCGGCTCGCGTTAACTCTTTATGCTCATCCATGATTAAAACTTTTGTGCAATATACAACTATGTTTTTAGTTTGTCAACTAATTAATTAGTTATTATAAAAATAAAGACACATTAGATTGATTGTGTGGCACATAGCAGCACCATATTAAAAAAAGATAAAGATGAAAGTAGCAAATGAAACATTTAAAAGGTGTGCGAGGCCCAAGCCTTGAGCGACTCCCGTGAAAATACTCGCTTGGGATAAGCTCGGCCAACAGTTATGCAACCAACAGCATTGATTACAGGAAATGAAACCACAAATTGAGTGCTACTACCTTTCAGCATCATTGGGGCAATTCTTAGGTCGGAAATCCAAAGCGTATCGCCATCTGCCTTAACGGCATACTGCCCTTGTGTGAAGCGAATGGCGCGCATTACCTCCTTGTTGCTACCATATTGTTGTAGCAGCTCCCAGCGTTTAGGAAAGTTGGTGAAATGCCACGCTCCCTGCTCGGCAATACCTCTATGAGTCAGCAGAAAGCTGCTATCGGTTTCGCCAACCACCTGCCACGCCAGTATTGAAAGCGGCAATGCCCTAACGTGTATCGACCTTACCGTAATGTCTTCCTGTGCAAATTCGCGCCGAGCCTTTGCTTTCATATTTTGTTGTAAAACTACTCCCAACGCCATATAAAACAGGGTAAAAGCCAACAGCCACTTAGCAATACTCAATCGATTTTGCATTTTGAAAAAGATCAGCCCAACAGCAAAAGCGAGCAGCGGCAACGTTATAAACAAATCAACCACACCAAGCACTCCCAACGAAACCCGGTAGCTGGAGAAGGGAAGAAACAGGGCAGTGCCGTAGGAGTTGAAGCTATCGATAAAGATGTGGGAAAACCAAGCTGCCACGCAGAGTTTTATCCAAAGCAACTTATTGGTGTCCTTGAATAACTTCCAAACGAGCAATCCTAACAACGGTGATACAACCAGCCAGAAAAGCAGGGAGTGGGTAATGCCTCTATGAAACAGCATTGCTGTTGCCGATGGAAGAAATGGCTGAACAGCTACATCGAGGTCGGGTAAAATGGCCACTACTGCACCAACCAAGGCAGCTTTTTTACCGACAACCTTCCCCCCAACTATTTCGCCTATTACAGCGCCAAGCGCCAAATGCGTTATTGTATCCATACCCCAACCGCTTGATGGTGCAATTTATGAAATTTCCAACCGCAGAATTGCTTTTGATGAATAAATCCTAGCGGAGAGGTTTGCCAAATCCTCCTATCTTTGCAGCAAAATAAAGTTTATACAGGTGAAAAGAAACAAGGAGAAGCCATTAATAGAAAACGTGCTAATTACCGATGTTGCAGCCGAAGGCAAAGCGTTGGCAAGGGTAAACGATAAAGTATTATTTGTTCCCTTTGCCGTTCCCGGTGATGTGGTGAATGTGCAAGTTACACGCAAACGGACAAGCTACATGGAGGGTTATATTACTGAATATGTAAAGCTCTCGGCGATTCGGCAGGAGCCATTTTGCGAGCACTTTGGCACCTGTGGTGGTTGCAAGTGGCAGTTTTTACCTTATACGGAACAGCTCAACTTCAAGCAAAAGCAGGTTGAAGATCAGCTTGTGAGGATTGGAAAGTTGACATTGCCTACCATCAGCCCTATTCTAGGTTCCGAAAACACCACCCACTACCGCAACAAGCTGGAATACACTTTCTCCAACCGCCGCTGGATAAAGAAGGAAGAGGCAATCAATGAAGGAGAAATAAGGGATACTAGGGCACTGGGATTTCATATTCCTGGCATGTTCGATAAAATCCTAGACATTCACACCTGCTACCTACAGCCGGAACCGTCCAACTCCATAAGGCTAGCAGCACGCGAGTGGGCCATCAACAGCGAAGCCGATTTCTACGATAACCGGAGCCACCAAGGATTGCTCCGCAACCTCATCATCAGGACCTCCGAAACTGGTGAAGTGATGGTGATTGTGGTTTTTGCTTACAACCACGAAGAGCATATACCGGGGCTGCTCAGCCATCTTGGCCAAAAGTTTCCATCGATAACCTCCTTACAATATGTGATAAACCCTAAACTAAACGACACCATCAACGACCTTGAGGTGATTGTTTTTAAAGGGAAGGACCACATGATGGAGAAGATGGAGGACCTTAATTTTAAGGTTGGTCCAAAATCGTTCTACCAAACCAACAGCAAGCAGGCCTACCAGCTATACTCCGTTGCGCGTAAGTTTGCCGCACTAACTGGTAACGAAATTGTTTACGATTTATACACTGGTACCGGTACCATTGCCAACTTTATTGCCCATAATGCAAAAAAGGTGGTGGGCATTGAGTATGTTCCTGAAGCCATTGAGGACGCTGTCGAAAACTCAAAGATAAATGGCATTACCAACACCGAATTCTTTGCCGGAGATATGAAAAACATGCTTAGGCCTGAATTTATGGAGCAGCATGGCTATCCCGACGTGGTTATTCTGGATCCTCCGCGCGCGGGAATTCATGCCGATGTTGCCGAAAATCTTCTGCATGCATTACCTCTGCGGATTGTATACGTTAGCTGCAACCCTGCAACGCAAGCTCGCGACCTGGCCCTTCTAAGCGAGAAATACAAGGTTACTGAAGTACAACCAGTGGACATGTTTCCACACACACATCACGTGGAGAATGTTGTTAAGCTAGAAAGAATTTAAGGAGAGCATGAGCCATTACCATCAACCCAATAAAATAAGGAGTTACACCTCCATTTGGCTGTGGCTAGAAATGGCGTTGATATTTGTGGGAGGCCCATTGCTTTACCTATTCAACCTGCTTCCTGGACATAAATCCATACCGCTACTTGTAATATTCGCTGGCGCATTAATCTATCTTCTTACCAGTAAAAACTTCAGTAACATAAACCTGGGCTTTAACGGGTTTAGGGAGTGGAAGGAGCTGTTCTTAAAAGCTGGTTTGGTGGCTTTGGTGCTTATGGCCCTCACCCTAATATTTGAACCGCATAACTTGTTTATTCTGCCACGGACCAAACCACTTCTTTGGGGTTTAATAATGGTATTCTACCCTATCTGGTCGGCCCTGACTCAAGAACTCATCTATCGCCCGTTCTTCTTTGCTAGATATAGAAGGATTATTGGCTCACGAAGAGCCGTTCTTCTGCTAAACGCACTTCTATTTGCCTTTTTGCATATCATCTTTCGAAATTGGGTGGCAGTAGTTGGAGCATTTGTAGCTGGACTCTTTTGGGCAAGGAACTACCAAAAGAATCAGTCCTGGTTGGCAGTGGCCCTTGAGCATGCCATTTGGGGAAATTTGCTATACACCATCGGGCTTGGCCACTACTTCTACGTACCTGACTTTTAAACCGGAGTTACTCTTACAGGTAAACAAAAAACGGGACGCTGAAATTCAGCGTCCCGTTTCCTTTAAAACTTATTTGGTTACTTCTTCTCATACGACTTTGGGTCGATAGCCGCAGGCGTCCAACCTTTCAGAAAGTCTACAATTTTTTCAACGCTATAACCCTTACCCTGCTCTAAATAGGATGAGTTTTGGGTATGAATAAGCTTTCCCTCGCTATTCAGAATAACAAACACCGGAAAACCAAAACGTTGTGGGAAATCGAGTTGCGCTAAAACAGCCTCATTTTTATTTTCTTTGCTGTAGTTAACCTTTACCACTACATAGTTCTTGGTTAAAACCTCCTTAATAGCAGGAGTAGTATCGGAAAGTGCATGAAAGCGCATGCACCAAGGGCACCAATTACCACCAACTTGAATAAAAACATTTTTCCCTTCAACCTTGGCCTGTGCTACAGCCTTCTGAATATCGGTCTTAGCATCAGCGGTTGGATTGTACACCAGATTCTGAGAAAATCCTGCTACGGTTATGGTAGCAAGAAACATCAATGCAACTATTTTTTTCATACGTCTTTTTTGTTGGTAAACTAAACGATTTTTCGAGGGTCAAATTACTGTTTTATTTAAAACCTAATTAGGACGGCGGTAGCTATTGAATAGTTTAGCTACCACGATAGGAAAAGAGGTAGATCATTTAGGGTATCAGCGAATAAAACTTTATATTGTAGCAGGTGCCCAAGTAATTCAATCAGTATTAATCCAAATAGAGCAACCATGAAAAGAGTAATTACAATTATTGCCTTGCTTCTAGCAATTCCCTTCTGGAGTATTGCACAGCAAGAAATTACCCCGGAAACCTTAGGGAAAATTAAGTTGGGCTACAATGCCAACGACCCTTCAACCAAAGCACTCACCAATGCCCTGACTAACAATGATGTAAAGAAACTTACAGTAAATCGTGAAAACGAAGGAAAAGTAGACAACTACTTTAAGTATAAGATTAAAATTAATGGCATTACCGACCAAAAAAGTTCCGGGCGCTGCTGGATGTTCACAAGCCTCAACGTTTTTCGCCCCGTTGTAATGGAGAAACTCAACATACCATCGTTTGAGTTCTCTGAAAACTACCTCTACTTCTACGATATTTTTGAAAAGGCAAACCTCTTTTTGGAGAATACAATGGCTACTGCAGCTAAGCCAATGGACGATAGACTTGTGGAATGGTATTTCAAATCACCAGTCGACGATGGTGGCGTGTGGAGCTCCTTTGTAAACCTAGTAAAAAAGTATGGTCTGGTTCCAAAAGAAGCCATGCCTGAAACCAATAGCAGCAACAATACTTCGCGCATGATCTCAGCCATCACCACTAAGCTGCGCGAAGATGGGCTCGAACTTCGTGACATGGTAAATAGTGGCAAAAAAATGGCCGACATAAGGAATAAAAAGGTAGAACAGCTTTCGGAGGTATACCGTATGCTGGCATTAAATCTTGGAGAGCCACCTACAACCTTCCAATGGCGATACAAAACCAATGGCGATACCATATCACCTTTAAAGACATACACACCTCAGGAATTTGCCAAAGCGGTGCTTCCAGAGCTTAACCTCAACGATTATGTAATGTTTATGAACGACCCATCTCGTCCATACTATAAACTCTACGAAATTGAGAATTACCGAAACGTGGAGGAAGGCATAAATTGGAAGTACATTAACCTTCCTGCCGATGAACTTAAAGCAATGGCATTGGCTTCGGTTAAAAATAATGAACCTCTTTACGGTTCTTGTGATGTTGGCAAGCAGCTCAACATGGAGGATGGCACTCTCGACCTAAACAACTACGACCTACAATCGCTTTATGGTGTTAAGTTTGGTATGGATAAAAAAGCCCGCATTATTACACACGAAAGCGGTTCATCCCACGGCATGGCCATTGTTGGGGTTGATGTGGATAGCACTGGAAAGACTACTAAATGGCAGTTTGAGAACAGCTGGGGAGCAAAGGCCGGTCAAGATGGATTCCTAGTATTCACAGACGATTGGTTTTCCAACTACCTATTTCGCCTTGTGGTAAACCAGAAGTATGTGCCGGATAATATCAAAAAGATTCTGGATCAAAAGCCAACCATGCTGCCACCTTGGGATCCAATGTTTTAGGAAATATAATACAAATAAGAAGGGAGGCCGTTGCCTCCCTTTTTTCACCTTAAACCCTATGAAAGAAAGTTTGTTTTTGTTTGCTTAGCAAAGATAAACTATGAAAAAGCTAAGACAACTTAAATAGATATAAAGACAGCTATTTTAGGCTTAATCTGAAGTAAAAAAAAGGGAGCGCTTCGCAGCGGCCCCTTTTACCCAAAACCTAAAATCTCAAAAACCTAAAACTTAACCTATGAAAAATCCTAAAAGTATTATCGTGAATATTTTCTCTTGATCACCTTACAAAGATAGCTTACCGGTCAGCTAACGCGTTTTAACCACAGCTAAGCATAGCTATATGTTATTATCGCTACAAAACAAAAAAGGGAGCGCTTCGCAGCGGCCCCTTTTACCCAAACCTAAAATCTCAAAAACCTAAAACTTAACCTATGAAAAATCCTAAAAG
>DATKVT010000043.1 GCA_035529935.1 Williamwhitmania sp.
AGAAAGAGTTTGAGGCACTTAACGCTGAGCTCATGGGTTTGAGTATTGACAGCATTCATGCTCACCTTGGATGGGTCAACAATGTTCGGGAGAAGACAGGTGTCTACTTCGACTTCCCCATTATTGCTGACCTCGACATGAAGGTTTCAAAACTTTACGGAATGCTGCAGCCAAACGAGAGCGAAACGGCTGCCGTAAGAGCAGTGTTCTTCATCGATCCTTCAAAGAAGATTCGTTTGATTATGTATTACCCGCTCAACGTTGGCCGGAACATGAACGAAATTCTTAGGGTGCTAAAGGCAATGCAGGTGGCCGACAAGTTTAAGGTTGCCCTTCCACTTGACTGGACTCCTGGTGACAAGGTGATAGTTCCACCGCCGAAGACCCTGGATGAGCTAACCGCTAGGAATGCCGACAATTCGCTTGAAAAGGTAGATTTTTATCTAGCCAAAAAGGACTTGAAGGTTTAAATAGCCCAGAAAAATAGTTGTTAAGGGGCAGCATTGTGCTGCCTCTTTTTATTTACCCATGTGCGAAATATCTGATTTCTTCGTTTTACTTTCGCAACAAATATTTCAGTTGAAGGTGGAACGGAGGATTTGGTTAAGGTTATTTTGCCTTTTGTGGGCTGTTGGGTTGACCTTTAGCGCAGCTGCTCAAGTTGATTCATTGAATCCTGCCTTTCAGGTTGGGGAAACCCTTCGCTATAAAATATCGTTTGGCTTTCTCGATGTTGGCACCGCTGACATGCGAGTTTACTTAGCTAACAATGGGGATGATCCTGTTTACTTTGTGAAGGCGGAGGCTCACACCGATGCCTTAGCCAACAAGCTGTTTACCATTTACGATGTGTATGAAAGTTATATCGATATTTCTACCGGATTGCCAGTAAAATCCATTCGTGATATTTCGGAAAACAACTATAGGTATTACAACGAGGTTACATTTATGCGAAATACCAAGCAGGTATTTAGCTCTAGGAGTGGCGTGCATTCGGTTCCCGACTCCATTCTCGACATTCTTTCTGCATTCTATTACGCTCGACGTTTTGCGCTAAACAAGCTCGTTGTTGATCAGAAGGTTGGGTTTAACACCTACTTTGCCGACGAGGTATTCAAGTTTGAGATGGTATACAAAGGTATAGAGATGGTGAAGACCGCCTTTGGCTGGATTGAGTGCCAGAAGTTTGTCCCCATTGTTCAGCTAGGCAGGTTGTTTCGCAAGAAGGATGCCGTTGTGTTTTACATTACCAACGATGCTAACCGGTTGCCTGTAAAGATCCAGATGCGGATGTTTTTTAGCAGCGTGGAGGTGAATTTGGAGGAGTTTTATGGTTTGAGTAACTCCATGTCCGTTTACAAAAACAAGAAACGAAAGGATAGCAAAAAAAATATGCCGGAACAACTTAGTGGCTCAGATAAAAAGCCGGAATAAAAAAATCCCCAACTTTTCCGAAGAAAAGCCGGGGGCCCTAGAGTTCCTTTTGGGAGGGAACCATCTTGGGATTATCTAACTTCAACCTTAATTTTTCCGCTTAACAATTCTTTAAACTTTTCGGCATCGGCCTTGGTGCCCTCGTAAAGGCCGTAATGAATGGGTATGGCAATGGATGCTTTTACATCAAGTGCCGCTTCGGTAGCCTCTTCCACCGAATTCATGGTGTAGGTTTGTCCAAGGGGAAGCATAACAATGTCAACCTTGAGGTTCTTCATCTCAGGAATACGTTCGGTATCCCCAGTATGGTAAACCTTAACGCCATCGAGGGTAAGGATGTAGCCCACCCAATTGTTGCTCTTTGGATGAAATTTGGTTTTTACCACATTGTAGGCAGGAACTGCTTCTATGTTGATGCCGTCAATGGTGGTGGTGAAGCCAGGGGCAGAAGCAATCTTCTCCTTGGCAATTAAGTCAGTGGCATCATCAAGGCAAGCCTGAGGTGCAACGAGGATGGTTTTGTTAGTAATTATTTTATTGATGTCTTCCTTCGACCAGTGATCCTTGTGAGGATGGGTAATCAAAATAATGTCCGCCTTTACGCTATCCTTAAGCTGGTATGGGTCAATGTAGATAGTGAGCCCGTGGTAATGAATTCTTACCGCGGCTTGCCCCAACCATTCAATCTCATTTGCTACCTTCTGCACTTTGGGATCAACGGGTTTCATTGCAATGCTACTGATTAAAAATAATATGGGAAATAAAATTTGCACACCATCCAATTTCTAATGCAAGCTACTACAAAAAATAGCGCGCTGCAAGAACTGAAAGCTAAATAGCTATAAATTCAGTTAGGAGCCTCTTATACCCTCCAGTTGTTTGGTATGTCAATGGTTTAGTTTGCATTGTAATACCCTTACCAACGTTCACAAAACGGATAGGCATATCATTAAAAAGCTTAATTTTGTTGTGGCTGCAAATGCTCATTCAAGTAGGCAAAGAAAGGTAGCAAATTATTGATCTATGGCGGCAACCTACATTTTTCCTGACATCCACGGGTGCGCTAAAACTTTCCGATATCTGCTAGAGGATGTAGTCTCACCTACACAGAAGGATAAACTCATCTTTTTGGGAGACTATATCGATCGCGGGCCAAATTCAGCCGGAGTGATTAATATGATTATCTCACTGATTTATTCTGGTTACCAGGTTACTGCGCTTAGGGGTAACCATGAGCAAATGCTTCTCGATTCCATAGCTGATGCCTACGCCTTTACAATCTGGAAACTAAACTCCGCGCGTAAAACATTAATGAGTTATGGCTGGAATATTGAAGATGTAGCGCATGAAAAGCTGATTAGCTTAATACCGAAGGATCATCTTCACTTATTACAGGAAATGCCAATTCTACACCAGTTAGGCAGTTCACTTTGGAGTGTCCATGCTGGTATCCAGTTTCCAATTCGTGCGGAATTTTTACAGCAATACCTATGGCTGCGTCCCTGGGAGTGTGTTGATTCTATTACGGAAGGGGTTACCGTAATCCATGGACACACCCCAATTCCACTGGTGGAGGTGGAGAAGCAGATTGCTCTATGGGGGCGGCTAGTAAATCTTGATGCTGGTTGCGTTTATGCCGGAATGCGTGAAGATCTTGGTAATCTAGTCTGTCTTCGGCTTGAAGACAGACACCTCTTCTATACCCCAAACATAGATTTGTAAAAACAACAAAGCCTCCAGTTTATTGAAGGCTTTGTTGATGAGATTCTTAACTTCGCCTTCCGCCCATATACACCAGCACAAGGTAAATTAAGGTGGCAAGCGACGAAATGGCGGCAATAAAGTAGGTATAGGCAGCCCATTTTAGTGCATCGAAGGCTTTTTCCTGAGTTGCAACAGTTGTTATTCCTGATGTCTTTAACCAAACTAACGCTCTTCTACTTGCATCCACTTCGACAGGTAGGGTAATTATGCTAAATAGCGTGGTGGTGGCAAAGAGTAGAATACCAAAGAATAAAAGCTGTGGAAAGATGTTGACCATTAAAATTCCAGCCAGCAATACCCATTGCATCCATTGAGAGGCAAAATTAACAACCGGTACAAGCTGCGAGCGAAAATTGAGCATTGCATACCCTCTGGCATGCTGAACTGCATGTCCACATTCATGGGCAGCAATGGCTGCCGCTGCAATACTAGTGCCAAAATAGACGTCATGGCTAAGGTTAACGGTTTTGTTAACAGGATTGTAGTGGTCGGTGAGCATGCCCGATACGGATCCGATTTTGACACCCTGAATACCACTATCACGTAGCATTTTCTCAGCAACCGCTTTGCCACTTAATCCGTTTGCTGTTGGTATTTGTGAATACCTTTTAAACCGGTTCTGTAGCGATTTGCTAACGAGCCAACTTGCAAGGGCAAATAGCCCAAATATGAGGTATAATCCAATCATTTTATGAGATTTTATTCCAAGAATTGTCAATTCTTATGCCGAAATTAAAACCTGCATATTTGTCATTCTTTTACTAAAACTAGTAGTTGGTCAACTATTTAAATATTTTCTTTCTGCAATTTTGGATTTAATTCTGAACCGAATATCTTTGGCATCTCTCAATTATACCCTCCAATAATGAAGAAAAAGTATGTTTCGGTAATTGCTATATTGGTTGTACTGACCATTGTTGTTGTATTAGTAATTAGGTATATTGGTAATGCCAACAGCAGTGAGCCTATTTCAGTGACTACCGATTCTGTAGTTTTCAAAAAAGGTTGCTACGCAGCCGATTCCTCCTGCCTCTATATCAGTTTCCATTTCCCAGTGGTTGACAAGGATAAGGATGGTCGGCTTTCGATGTTGTTGAACTCTGACTTTTTGCAGATGGTGGGCGACAGCCTAAAAGGGACTATGAGTGGCACAATCAAGGAGCACCTGAGCAGCATTGCGATGCAGTACGACAGCTCATTTGTGGACTATACCGGAGCATTCCCTTCGGGGGCGGTGAATACTTGGTATTTAAAGGTACGCTACAACGTTCTTATTAACGATGGAAAAATCCTTTGCATTCAATATCTCTCCGACGATTATATGGGTGGTGCACATGGCACCTATCGATACCACTACTTGAATTTGGCATTACAACAGCCACGTCCTTTGTCCATTTCTGATGTAGTTAGCGATCTAGATGTATTCGCCGAAAGGGCAGAGGAGGCCTTTAGACATCATTTTAAAATTCCAGAAGGAAAGAGTTTGGATAATTTTTGGTTTCCACAGGGTAAGTTCATTCTTCCTTCGGAGTATGGCTTTTCTAACGAGGGCGTTATCCTGCACTACAATGTCTATGAGATTGCGCCCTATTCGGATGGTGACATTAAAGTGGTGGTTCCCTACTCGAGCATTAAGGATATTCTAAATAGCGATTGGAGCTATCTCGCCGAGACTAAATCTTAATTCCAAGGATTAATACATCATCAACCTGAATGCCGTTGCCTTTCCATGCATCAAAGGAACATTCTAGAATATTCTTTTGCTGTTCTAATGGTTTGTCGCTCATTTGCAGCAGTAGATTTTTGAGACCTTTAACTCTGAACTTCTTACCATCGGGTCCGCCAAACTGGTCAGCGTAACCATCGGTACCAAGGTATAGACAGTCGTCCGGCATAATGCTCAGCTCCTTGGTGGTGAAAGAATTCATGTTGTAGTAACTGCCAACGGGCATTTTGTCGCCAGTAACATCAATCAATTCCGACTTTCTGGCGATAAATAAATTAGCATTTGCGCCGCTAAAGAGTGCTTTGTTCCTTTTTTTGTTGATAAATAAAATTGCAGCGTCCATCCCTTCATTGTTTATCGGATCGTTGGAGTTCTGATGCAAGGATGAAATAAATTTTGCTCTGAGCGAATTTAAAATCTCGTGTGGTTCTGGAATTCTTTGCTGGCTCACAATCTCATTGAGGAAGGCAACTCCAAGAAGGCTCATGAATGCTCCTGGAACTCCATGACCGGTACAGTCTGCCACAACAAAAATAGAAAAGTGTTCAGTGTCTCTTACCCAATAAAAATCGCCGCTAACAATTTCTCTTGGCCTAAAAAGCGCAAAGTAAGGAGGGAGGTGCGCCTGGTTTAAGTCTTTCGATTCAAGAACTGCGTGCTGAATTCTTGAGGCGTAGCGGATGCTATTGGTGATCTCCTCCTTTTGCATGGATATTTGATTCTTTTGTTCCTTTGCAATGTCGCGCTGTTTTTTGAGCTGTTCCGATTTCTCCTCAATTTCTAGAAGTATTCGCTCGAGCCGTAGGTTTTTCTCCTCAATCTCTTGCTGTTTTATCTTTAACGAGTTGTGTTCCGATTTCTTGCTTCGGTAACGTTTTAGCAAAATAATTAGCAGAACGCCAAGTAGCACTACCGATAATCCCAGCATCAGCCCAAAATATGTTTGCATTCGTAACCGGGTGCTTTGTATCTCCTGCAGGTGGCTGAGGGTTTGAATTTCCTTCTCCTTCTTTTCCGATTCATACTTGGCTTCAACATCCTCAATTATGCGCTGCTTTTCTTCGGAAAAAACTGAATCCTGAAGTGTAGTATAGGCAATATAGGCTTTCAATGCATTTTCATACTCTCTCTTCTGGCGAAGAATTAGGAATTCAATCTCAAGATTCTCTATCTTTAGGTCAGGCGACCCCACCTCCTTTATCTTTTTCTGATTTTCGTTGGAAATGGTACGTGCCATATTAGTATTTCCCATTTCTAAATAGATTCTTGAGATATTGTTGTTGGTGTTAGCTTCGCCCCATTTGTCGTGCTGCTGACGATACTGCACTAACGCCATGTTGAAGTAATCGAGGGCCTTTGGATAAAGTTTAAGCTCTGAGCATACAAGGCCAATATTGTTTATTGTATTGGCAAAGTTCCCCTTTGGATCTAGATTTTTCTTTAGCTCTAGCGCTTTCTCGAGAAATTCCAAGGCCTTAATGTTTTGGCCCATTTTGAAGTATGAGATGCCAATATTATTCATGGTTTTAGCTAGACCAAAAGTATTATTCTGCTGCTCATAGATTGTTCTCGCTTTTGAAAGGTAATTAATTGCTTGGGGATAGTCTTTAGTATGGAGGTAAACCAGTCCAATGGCGTTATATAAATAGGCAATCTCACTGATCTTGTTTCTTGGTTCGTAAATAGAAAGTGCTCTAAGAAGAAATTGCAGCCCTTGGTCATACTTATTCATCTCCCTTAGCGCGAGCCCCATTTTTGCATAGCTGTCGGCCATATTCAGTGAATCGCCATTGTCTTCAAAGTAAATTAGGCATTTTTCTATTTGCCGATAGCCCGAATCGAGATTGCCAGTGGAGATGTTTGCCAATCCAGTAATTAGCCCAATCCTAGCATTTAAATAATCTTTATTCATCGTCTGAAAGGCTTCCCTAGGAATACTTTTCAGTAGTTCCAAACTCTTGTCTGGTGTTACCTCTGCAATGCTATCTGCATTGGACAATATGGTATTCACCTGCTTCACAATTGAATCCCCGCCTGCTTGATTGGTTTGGCTTGAATTAATACGACTGCATAGGAATGCTATGGTCGCTAGCGATATTACTACAATTATGATGAGGAGTTTTGTTTTTGTTTGCATACCTAAACTTATTGCTACTAAGGTATAACCATTATAGTATTAATTCAAGTGCTGAAAGAGGGTATTTTATTTGGAAGTGATTGTAATTAGAGGCTTAGGTCCAACTATGCTGCTGATGATAAAGTTGATAGAATTATTATTTTGGGTGGTGACTGGTTTAAATTATAGGATGTATATTTGAAAAAAAATTGGTCGATGGGCAATTATGTTGGCCTTAGTGCAAGCGAGATTGATGAAAGCAGGGCTAAGTTTGGGAATAATATCATTACACCACCGCCACGGCAGTCTGCTTGGCGACTCTTTTTTGAAAAGTTTGACGATCCCATAATTCGCATCTTACTAATTGCAGCAGCCATTGCCATTGTGGTTGGCATGCTGGAAGGTCATTATGTTGAGGGTGTGGGCATAATTATTGCTGTTTTTCTGGCAACCTTTCTTTCCTTCTTTAATGAATACAAAGCAAGCAAGGAATTTAGCCTGCTTAACAAAGCCAATGATGAGGTTGCTGTAAAGGTTATAAGGGATGGAAATGTTACCACAGTGAGCCGCATGGATGTTGTGGTTAACGATGTAATAATACTTGATCTTGGTGATGAAGTTCCAGCCGACGGCGAACTATTAGAGGCGGTGAATCTGCAGCTGAATGAATCACAATTAACCGGTGAATCAATCTGTGCAAAAGCTGCCAACCAAGCTCTTTCCGATCCTGATGCCACCTACCCTTCGTATATGCTGTTAAGGGGGACAACAGTGGTGGATGGTCATGGAATTTTTAAAGTATCAGCGGTTGGCGATTCCACCGAAGTTGGGAAAACTGCACGGGAGGCAATGGTGGAAACAAACACTGTAACCCCGCTGACCAAGCAGCTGAATAAGCTGGGCAAGGTAATAGGTGTGGTTGGTTTTGGATGCGCTACGTTACTGTTTGCAAGCCTTTGTATTAGGGATGTATATCGTGGGGAATTAGTGTTTTCCGATCTTCAATGGATAAATCTTGCGGGGTTGATAACGTTTGCCTCTTTTGCCCTTTCTGGCGTTTGGACACCTATTCTATTTGATAGTTTTGAACTACTGGGTATCAAAGGTCGAAAAATGAGGTGGATGAAAGTTACCAAAACTTCATCCTGGGCCATGGCAGCCATTATTGGGGCTGCAATCTATTTCCTTATGGCCGTAGTGATTTGGATGATGGGGAGCTCGTTGTTTTCAACCCAAGTCTGGTTCCCATTGGAGGTGACAGAGCGATTACTCCTTTATTTTATGGTAGCTATCACCCTTATTGTGGTTGCCGTTCCCGAAGGACTTGCCATGAGCGTTACGTTAAGTTTAGCATATAGCATGCGGAAGATGTTGGCAAGTAACAACTTGGTGCGAAAAATGCACGCCACAGAAACTATGGGGGCTGCAACGGTAATTTGCACCGATAAAACAGGTACTCTAACCGAGAACCAGATGAGGGTTCAGCAACTTCTAACAACGGGAACTGGGGAGCGGCTAGATCAAATTATCTACGAATCTTTCTCTATTAATACTACGGCTCACCTCGATACCAACAAGTCCGATAGTCTTAAAATTATTGGCAATCCAACCGAAGGTGCTTTGCTACTATGGCTTAAAAGTGCTGGTGTCGACTACCTCGAACTACGACAACAAGGAACTATTGTTGAGCAGCTGGCTTTTACCACCGAAAACAAGTTTATGGCCACCTTGGCTGTGGTTAACAATGTACACGTTTTATTTGTAAAGGGCGCACCCGAAATTATTCTGGAACGTTGCTCTAGCGTGTATGTGAATCAAGACCAGGAACTCCCAATAGCAACACGTATTAATGAGATTCAAGCGCAGCTGGTTGAACAGCAGCAGCTGGCCATGCGAACGCTTGGATTTGCCTATAAGACTTTTCAAAGTGCGCCGTCCCATACTTCCGCTAGTTTGCAAGAGGTTTGCAATGGCTTGACATTTATAGGGTTTGCCGCCATTTCGGATCCCGTTAGAGTGAATGTGCCAGAGGCAATTGCAGAGTGCATGCAAGCGGGAATCGATGTTAAGGTGGTTACCGGCGATAATGCGCTGACTGCCGGAGAGATTGGTCGACAGATTGGTCTGGTAATAAGCGAAGATGACCTCCAAATGGGGCTGATAACCGGAAATGAGTTTTCAGCCCTCTCGGAGAAGGAGGCATTGCGACGAGCGCCGGGGATAAAAATTATGGCTAGGGCAAAGCCTGCAGACAAGCTACGACTGGTAAAAATCTTGCAGCAGCTGGGCAATGTGGTTGCCGTTACCGGCGATGGTACCAACGATGCACCTGCCATGAATTATGCCGATGTAGGTTTGGCCATGGGGTCTGGCACATCGGTGGCTCGCGAAGCCAGCGAAATAATTCTGCTCGACGACTCCTTTATTAGTATTGTAAATGCAGTGCGATGGGGAAGGTCGCTATACCTCAATATTCAGCGATTTATACTCTTTCAACTCACTATTAACGTTTTAGCTTTAGTGTTAGTGCTGGTTGGCCCCTTTCTAGGCATCGCGCTGCCACTTACTGTTACTCAAATGCTTTGGGTAAATCTCATAATGGACACTTTTGCCGCCCTTGCCCTTGCAACTGAACCATCCGATCCCAAGGTGATGGATCAAAAACCTCGCAAGCGTGATGCGTTTATTGTGACAAGGACAATGGCATTGCAAATATTCATTACTGCATTTGTTTTTCTAATAACCTGCGTCATTCTATTGGTAATTCTTAAGCATGATGGAACCATTACCAGCAAGGAACTTTCTCTGTTTTTCACCAGCTTTGTAATGCTTCAGTTCTGGAACTTGTTTAATGCACGTAGCTTTGGTACCAATAAATCGGCCTTTTCGGGGTTGCTTCATAATAAGAACTTCTTGCTAATTGCAGCGGTCATATTTCTCGGACAGGTAGCCATCGTATCTTATGGGGGACAATTTTTCAGAACGGTTCCGCTTTCAATATACGAATGGCTAATGGTTGTCGGAACTACCTCAATAGTGCTTTGGCTGGGTGAAGCAGTGCGCTTTTTTTATCGCAACACAAAATCGGCATCATTTGTAGGTTGAAGAATAGCGTTCTTCCTTGTAATATGGTTTGTTTACAAACCTTACGAAAGAGTTCTCCTGATTTCACATTTTACACAGAGGGACTAGCTTTTATTCCTGTTAATCTTAACGTTTGTTATGATTTTGTAGCTAGTAAAATGAGGCTGAGTGGTAAAGTCTGTTAAATTGTATTTTTTTTTGACAATAAACGATTATTGTTATTGCATTCAACCATTGATTGTCATAACTTCATTGCAGCGAATTTCATGAAAAACCGATGAATTTTAGACCTGATTATGTCAAGTATCCGTTACATAAAAAAAGACGTTAAAGCGGTTGTTAACCATATAAAACAGGAGTGCTACGCCTCGTTAAACTATGCGCATCCTCTCTACTATGAAAAAATATATGAACTCATGCTGGAGGCTCAGGAGTTGGAGGAAGAGTTTGTAAAAAAGACGATTAGCTGTCCCTCGCAGTTCACGTCGAAGGAAAAGAAACAATACTTTAAGAACCTCATAAAGGAGCTGATGGAGAAAACCGTCAACCTTGTTGATTACTTGGCTAGCGCTGAATCTTAAAATATTCGCGTAGTATATTTTTTCATCTCCTTTGCCAGTAGTTTCGCATTCCCTCCACAATGTATATCGAGTAATTTCCAGAATTCACTTCCATGATTCTTCTGGACGGTATGACAAAGTTCGTGCAGAATTACGTATTGGATAAGGCTTTCGGGAAGCAACACTAGGTAAATGCTGAAGTTTAAGTTGTTTTTTGAGGAGCAGCTGCCCCAGCGAGAGTGGATATTTTTAACCGATACATTATTGTATCGCAGTCCATGTTGCAGTGCAGTGGCGGAAACCTTACTGGGAATTAGCGCCTTTGCCTCCAGCGTAAGTGTTTTTACAATGGCACTTTTCAAACTGTGCTGCATCGCTTCAGTTTCCAATGAAGCCCCTTCTGGGTAGTGAAACAGTATTGCCTCTGTGGTAATTACTGCTCGAATATTTTTCCGCGTTTCTGGAACTAGAATAAGCGTATGGGATCGGGTTTTGTATCCATCACCAATAGTGAGTGTGGGGTGTTCGTTTTTTTTGGATCGAATAGTTATTATCGACTTTTGTATCCATTCAAGTTTTGCCGATATAAAATTTAGACCTGCAGAGGTGGCTACGCTATATGGCATCGAAAGAATTACGCGTTCCTTAATATCAACCCTGATGGAAATACGTTTTAGCCCACGACGCTTTCGTAGGGTAATGGTTCCAAGTTGGGGATGTTCTATTGTTTTTTCCACAAAAAAGGCTGATTGGTATCAGCCTGTAAATCTAGTAAAGATTGCTCAACGTGCCATTATCCAGCCATCACCATTTTTCTTTTTATAGCTTTCCAAGGAAAGTTTAGCCTCTGCTTTAGTCTTATGCCCGCTAATTACCACCGAGTTTAAGCCATTGCCGCGCTGCATTATTATTGGTTGATACCCTTCTGCCTCCAACTTGGTCTTCATGGCTTCGGCGTTTGCTTTACTTGTAAAAGTGCCCACAATTACAAAGAACTTGTTGGATGGGCTGTCAATTACCGGTTTCACATACACCGGTAGCGGTTTAACTTTGGCAGGTGGAGTATTAGAGTTAGCAACTTGGGCAGCAGTTGTATCCTTATGCGTTGTATCTACCGCTATGGTTTTGGTATTTCCGAGAGTGAATGTTGTTTCACTAGATGGGCAAAATAGGTTTGCTATATTGTCGTATTGCCATACTGCAATGGCTAAAACTACAATAAGGGAAAAGACAAGCAGAAGCCAATTCCTTCCAGACTTATTTGATGCGGATTTTTGTTTTGAACTCTTTTTTGGAGGCATAGATTTATTCTCGGTAGTTGTTATTGGCACTTCTGTTTGCTCTTCTTTTGTTTCTATAGGCTGCACTAATTCAACTGGATCCTTGCTTGTTACCTCAGGTGCTACAGCCTTTTCTTCCTCAACTTTACTAGGTTGACGCTTGGCGATAGGTGGTTTAGTGGATGTTTTTTTTGCGGCCCGTGGTGGTTCCTTTTCTATCGAAACAGGTTCTGCCGCAGGTATAGCCTTTTCCGACTCTTTCAAATTTTCAATGGATTTTATTTCGGCTGGTTTATCTGTGTCTTTTGAAGATTTTTTTGAGGTGTCTAGGGTAAATTGAGTGGTTCCCCGGGAATCGAGCGAGAAATATCCCAATCCTGGCAAGTATACCTTTTCGCCCTTTTCAATTTGAGCCTTAAGGTTCTCGACATACTCCCGAACCTTTGTGGATGCATCCACCTTGGTCAATTCTTCTCTTTCCGCAAGAAAATTTTCAACCAGACCGTCGTTATACCGCAGAAATGGGCTGAATGTGGTATTTTTAATATCGCGTACGTCACCGGTATCCTTGACCAGAAAAGCTCCGAAGTCTGGAATAATTACTCTGTTGTGTTTTTCCAGTAATTCTCGAAAATAATTTCCAAGCATGGCATATTTATTTTATAAAGCGTTAAAGTTTACAAATAAAATATGAGTTTGCCAAATATAGCGGTTGGTAATCGACATCTATATAGTTTTTAGCGGTTATACCTGACAAACCTGATTAACAACTCGGGATATTTTTTCAATAGAAAAAGGTTTCGTAATTAGGTCGCTGAATCCTACATCTTTGAAATCAGCAAAAAAATTAATTGGGTTATGAGCTGTGATTGCAACAATGGGGATTTGATTCTGTGGAAAGGGTAAGGTATTTCTGATGTAACGAGTAGTTTCAATGCCATTCATTACGGGCATTTCAATGTCCATAAGAATAGCGTCAAAATCATTTTTTAAGAGCAAGTCAATCGCAACTTTTCCATTCTCAGCCTCCATGTAGGTTGCTGGAATTTTTTTGAGGATTTCAGCGAGCAGAAGTCGGTTTACAAAGATGTCGTCGACGATTAGAATACGATAAGGCATGGCTGTGATGGTTATGGTTATCCCAATTTACTTAGTGTTTCAATGATTGACTGACTGTTAATGGTAATATTTTTTCCTTGAACGGTAATGAGTTTGTCGTTCTTGAATTCTGTGAGTGTGCGAATAAGACTTTCCTTGGTAGTGCCTGCAAACTCTGCAAGTTCTTGCCTCGAAAGGGGTAGGCTAAAGGTATTGCTGTTGAATATTTCATGGGAAAAGTAGAGCAGAATGTCCGCCAATTTGCCGGGTAGCTGCTTGTAGGTTAACGCCGCTAGTCGAGAGACCAAAAAACGATTCTCATCGGAAATAATGTGCATAATCTCCTTTACAAAGGCAGGGTTTTCTACGAGCAATCTCTGAAAAAAGTGGTAGTCGATATAGCAAACTGTGGCTGGGGTAATGGCCGAAAAGGAGCAGGAAAATGTGTCGTTATTAATTAGGTTGTCAAGGCCGAGGAAGCACCCAGCCTTACATAGTTTTACAATTATGTACTTCCCCTTTCTCGTTTCTAGGTGCATCTTAGCAATGCCTTCAACGAGAAGAAGAATATTCGATGTGCGACTATTTTGCTTAACTAAAATATCATTATTTTCAAACGATAAATGGCCTGTGTGACTTTTTAACTCATCAAGTTGTTGGGGGGTTAAACTCTGAATCCAACTTGAGTTTTCGAGTAACTTTTGAAACATAGAGGGTTATATATTTGACCGGAAAAGTAAGAAATTAATTCGTCATTTGTTGATGTATATCACCATTCTTTTTGCTGAATTGCATTACTAAATTGGTGGAAAATTACTTAGGAATGTCTATTTTTCACGGAAATTTAAAACAGTTGTCGTGTCGAAGTATATTCTCATAATTGACGATTCAGAAACCAACCTTATGCTGTTGGAGGCTGTTCTGGAACAGGAAGGTTATCAAACTATCCTTGCTAGAAATGTTGCTGATGGGTTGAAGGCTATGCAAGCGCAAAAACCTTCCCTTATTCTTCTCGATCTCTTAATGCCGAAACGTTCTGGAATCGATTTTTTGGAGGAGATGAAGCAGAGTAATCATTTTGATGATGTCCCCGTATTTGTAATAACTGCCGCCAATGATGAACATAAGCCACAGGTAATGAAGTTTGGTGTAGCGGGATTCTTTACCAAGCCTGTTGATATCAACGCTTTAATGATTAAGGTAAAGGAGATTCTAAATAGTTAAAAGGGTTTATCGTGGAGAAGCAGAACACCCATCTTTCAATTTCAGAGATTTCTGGTTTTTTCTGGCAGATAGACCAGAAAATACAGCAGCTTCATACCTGTTCAAGTGAAGATTTTTTGGCACTGAATGGAGCCTTTAAACAATTTTATAAGCAGTCGAAGGAGTTGGAGTCCAACGCAAAAGAACTGTTTAGTCTTGTGTCGGGCAGTGATGGTACCGTTTTGTTTCAGCAGTTAAAATTGTTTTACCTACAGCTCGAAACGGATCAAATTTCGCTTAGTCATTTCTTTCGAGATTCAAAAAAATCGATGGAGGGTATTTCCCTGAGCATCGACGATTCGTTTTTTCCCCTTAAAAATCTTACACAGGACCTTCTTACCCTGAAATTTCTGGTAGCCAACAAGCAGTTGAATTCTTTGTGCAACGATGAAGCGAAAATCGGGGGCCTTATAGCGGAATCAGAATCTATCTTAACCGCAGTAGCGGAAATAAGAAATATTTGTGTTAGTTCGGCAAAGTTAATAGCCCAGTTTAAATTGGGATACAGCAATGGTGTTGATGTTTTTGATGTTCAAGCAACTGCTCAGCTGGAGGCTGTTGATGAGATTCTAGAATACTCACACTCTGCCATTGTGCTGTTTGGTGAAAAGTACGAAGGCGCCAAGGGAATGCTTGCCAGCTTATCTGCAAAGACAGAACAAACTACAAACAGTATTGGTGATATTGTCACGAAGTTGCAGTATCAGGACATTATACGCCAGAAGATGGAGCATATTCAAGCTTCGCACAAAGGGTTAATCAGGGAACTCGATGATAAGGCTGGCCATAACGACGAGCAGATTAATTCTTCAATATTTTCTAAGATTCGAGACATTGCAGAACTTCAAGCCGCTCAGCTAATACATGCCAATAAGGAATACCAATCTGCCATTGAAGTAATAACAGGAAACTTTACGTCCATTGGTCAGAATTTAGGCGATATTGTTCAGCTGTGTAAGGAGTTTACCAACGGCAACGTAGAAAATGAAGAATCACACTTTCTCCAGCTGTCCAATAAGCTCGAAAGGGCATCGAAGGTTATTCATCAGTCTATTCAGTTTTCTAAAAAATCAATTGCATATTTGCAGGGGATCATCAAGCTTACTGCAGACTTCCTAGACTCTATTGAAAAGCTACCCAGTCAGTTGGAATCGCTTAATGAGCGATTGCAGAATGTTTATTGTTTGGAAGGGCTCCAGAGCAATACTGAAAAACAAATCACAGAACTTCTTCAGGATCTTAATTCGAATAGACAAATTATTGTAACTTCCCAAATTAAAACGGACCAACTTCTTGAGACACTTGCCAGTTCTGTTTCCAACAACGCAATGCTTGGAAAAGAAAATGGATCGTTAGTTAAGGTTGCTGATGAGTTGCAAGCAGTTTTAGTTAAGTTGAAGGAAAAGAGCTCCAAGGTGGAAAATATATTATCGAAGAACCTTCAGCTTGGGTCTACAGTTAAAGTTAGTATTGCCAGTTCGGTGGAGGCTTGTAAATACTATGACTTTTTTGAGCGGGTAATTGTTGAAATTATTGGGGAGTTGAACCAGATTAGTGAAATGGTGGCCTCAAATCGTGAATCACCTAGCTCTATAGGAGACAACCTCAAGAATATAAAACGGCTCTACACCATGGAGAGTGAGCATAACATTCATGAAAATGTGATCAATAAAAATATGGGAAATCAGGAAAACGATAGCAATACAGATACCTCGCAGCAATCCAATATTGAGTTTTTTTAATGGCAACCAAACCAAGTTAAATATGAAAAAGTTGACTTATAAGGTAATTCTACCTCTGCCTGAAGACAAAGACAATGCAAAAGCATCTATTGTTTTAGGTGGTGATCTTACAATTAATACAGCCAAGGAGCTCTCAGCGAAATTGGCCAAGGTAATCGTTGATCATGAGAACTTCCATATTAAAATTGCTGCTGTTGAAAACCTTGATCTAGCCTTTCTTCAAGTGATTCACTCCTTTGTTGTTTCGGCCAAGGAAAAGGGAAAGACGGTGACAATTTCTTCCTCTCTTAGTCCAGAAATCTCACTACTTGTAAAGAATAGTGGGCTATCTCGTATATTATCACCTGAAGTTAAAATGTAATCGATAACTATTGGCACGATATGGCAAAAGTAATTTTAATAGTAGATGATTCGGAAAGCATACGGGAAGTCGTAAGCTTTACGCTTGAAAATGAGGGCTTTAATGTCCTTGCTGCAGTAGATGGGAAGGATGCCTTACGTTTTTTGGATAATTCGCCTATTGACCTGATAATAACTGATTTGCACATGCCAAATATGGATGGTATAGCGCTTATTAAGGAAGTTCGGGCTATGGAATTCTACAAGCATGTTCCAATTCTCTTCCTAACCACTGAATCTCAAGCAGCCAAGAAGATGGAGGCTAAGGAAGCCGGTGCAACCGGATGGATTATTAAGCCATTTGTTCCGACCAAACTTATTGCTGCACTATCAAAGGTTATGAGGTGATGGATAACTTTAAGAAAAAATTTATAGAGGAGGCCTACGATTTAATCGACAGCCTCGAAAAGTCCCTCTTGGTACTTGAAGACAATCCTGAGGACATCCAGATAATTCAGCAGGTATTTCGAATTATGCATACCCTTAAAGGGAATAGTGCCATGTTTGGTTTCGTAAGCATCGATCAGTTTACGCATAATTTGGAAACGCTCTACGATTCCATTCGAAACGGTAAGCTTAAGGTTAACAGATCAATATTGGATATTACGCTTGAATCAGTGGACCATCTAAAGCGACTGCTGGACGAGGATTCTGAAAAGGATGTTGATGTGGACCGTCAGCATCAGGCGCTACTTGATCGCATGGCACAAATTGTTGTTGGTGATCCTACTCCTTCTTCGGAGCAGAAGTTGGATAAGCCTTCTGGAAGTACTCCGGATGGAAATGCAAAGACTTACTTCATCTATTTTGAGCCTAAGGAGGAGATTTTTCGAAATGGGACTAATCCCCTCTATTTAATTGATGAGCTTCATACCCTAGGGCATGCTATTTCTTTTGCTCATCTTACTAAAGTTCCGCGGATTGCAGATATTGCATTTGACCAGTGCTACACCTATTGGGAAATTTTATTGGCAACCCCTTATGATGTTGGTGCAATAAGTGATGTTTTCATCTTCGTGGAGGATGAGTCAACGCTTGAAATTAGCCAGATAAGCAATAAAAATCTACTGGCGGATAACGATTTTCTTGCTGCACTTAATGGAATTGCAGCCGAGGGGAACGATATCGGTATCGCTGCAGTTCAAAAATTAGCTTCTCGGGCGAAAAACACTAAGGTTAAAGCTCAGCTAGAAATGGCCAACAATGGAAAGAGTAAACCCAAGGATACAATAATATCCAGCATTCGCGTTTCCGCTGATAAGCTTGACCAACTCATGAACCTTGTAAGCGAATTAGTTACTACACAGGCGCGGTTGAGCTTGTTTGCAGAGCAGAATCCGGTTCCTGGATTGCTGGCCATTTCGGAGAATGTACAGAAACTTTCCCGACAATTGCGCGATAATGCATTTAGCATTGTGCTCATTCCCATTGATAACATGCTGACCCGCTTTCAGAGACTCGTCCGTGACCTTTCAAAAGAACTTGGAAAGGATGTGGTCTTTCTTACGGAGGGTGCGGAAACCGAACTTGATAAAACCATAATTGAGGGGCTTACCGATCCGTTGATGCATATATTAAGGAATAGCCTTGATCATGGTATTGAGGATGCGGCAGTAAGAAAGCAGATGGGAAAGCCTGCTCAAGGTAAGATCATTCTAAAAGCCTTCTATTCTGGTGCAAATGTTCATATTCAAATTTACGATGACGGTGCAGGTATCGACCCTGAAAAGATACGCCATAAGGCTATTTCCCAAGGGATTATTACTCCAGAAAAAAAGTTAACAAACAAGGAAATATTCGATATCATTTTTCTGCCCGGTTTTTCCACAGCCACTAAGGTAACCGATGTATCCGGTCGCGGTGTTGGTATGGATGTGGTAAGGCGAAAGATTGCTGAAATTAGAGGTGAGGTTGAGGTGGATTCAGAGTTGGGCGTTGGTACAACTATAACTATTAAGTTACCACTTACCTTATCCATAATTGACGGTTTACTTGTAAAAATAGAGGATACGTCATTTGTTATTCCGCTCTCGGTTGTGGATAAAATATTTGCCATCGAACATGCACAGTTGGTGAACAAATTCAACAATCTGATTATTCTAGATGGGGCACAGGTGCCATTCTTCTATCTTCGTGAAGAATTTAATATGGATGTGAACAATGCCGATCACTTTGAGGAGATCGTGGTGGTGAAATTTGAGGAGAAACGGGTAGGACTGGCCGTTGATACTGTGATTGGTGAGTACCAAGCGGTGCTAAAACCCTTGGGAAAACACTTCAAATCGCACGAGATGATATCTGGCGCCACAATCTTAGGCGACGGAACAGTTGCCTTGGTAATGGATACTAATAAAATGATTAAAACCTTTCTTTCAAAAGCACCGACTGACGAGTAGGCAAGGTGTAAGGATATAAGCAATTAGTGGAAAGAGGGAAACCTTTTTTAAAAATTGTTGTAAAGTTAAGTATTATTATAAAAATAAGGAGATAAAGGCATGAGCGAAAATGACTTCTCAAATGTAAACTCTTACCTTTCGTTTAAACTGGGTGAAGAGGAATTTGCTGCCAATGTTGGCAAAGTATTGAATATCTTGGAGATGACTAAGATTACCGAAGTTCCAAAAGCTCCCAACTACATGAAAGGGGTAATCAATCTTCGTGGAGCAGTATTACCGGTAATTGACACGCGAGTAAAGTTTGGAATGTCTCCAGCAGTCTATACACCAAATACCTGTATTATTGTGCTCGATATCGATATGGATGGTGAATCGGTGCACGTTGGAGCTCTGGTTGATTCCGTGCAGGCAGTTTTGGAGCTGGAGAAGGATAAAATCCTCCCTCCACCAAGCATTGGAAGTAAGTATAAGTCTGAATTTATTGAGGGTGTTGCCAATGTTGATGACCGGTTTGTCATGATATTGGATATGGATATGGTTTTTTCGTCCAATGAGTTAACAAACATGAAAGACACCGCAGTGGAAACTGCAAAAACTGCAGACATTGAAGAGGTTGGCATGTAACTAATCTTTTTTAATATCTCCTAAAAGCTATTAAACTTGGTTCGCATCAGACAATTTTGCTTGGTGCGAACATTTTTTTATTAAACGGCAAATTTAATTACATGAAGAAATTTTTACCTATTACAACTTTGGCCTTGTTGCTTTGTATTTCTAGCTTGTATGGTCAGGAAAAGGATTCACTGAAGTTCTCATTCTCCGGTTTTACTCGGTTTGATTATTGGAACGATACGCGAGTGACGGATGATGCTATCGAGGGAATTTTTTCACTGGTTCCTTCTGCAAAACTCCCAGACAGCTATGGCAACGACTTAAATGCCCACCCAAGTGCCAATGCCTTGGCCGTTTCGTCGAGGATACGGTTAAATATTTCAGGAAAAAGAGTTTTTGGTGCAAATGCTTCTAGCTTGCTGGAGGCTGACTTTACCGGTTCATCTGGGAGCAGCCGTGTGAGGCTTCGCCAAGCGGCTATTACTCTGGCCTGGCCAACCACAACACTTCTTATTGGTAATTACTGGCACCCAATGGTGGTGCCTGAAACTTTTCCATCCGTATTAGGCCTTAGCACAGGTGCACCCTTACAGGCCTTTAATAGAAGCCCGCAGGTGACATTTACCTATAAAAGCGCGAGTCATTTTTCAATTGCGGCTACAGCATCATGGGAAAGCGATTACACCAGCAATGGCCCCGACGGTTACTCTTCCAAATATTTAAGAAATACTTCAATTCCTGACTTTACTTTGCATTTAAAATTCAGTTCTTCCGCGGTTATGATGGGGGTTCTGGGTGATATATTTGTTCTTCAGCCTCGAGTTTACACAGTTTCGCCGCTTGACGCTGACATAATTAAGCAAACATCTGCAACGGTTACCTCATTTTCATATCAAGGTTACATTAAATATTCTACCAGTAAGTTTTTTATTACGACTAAGGCGATGATTGGTCAAAATTTGGTTCACTATCTAATGTTGGGTGGGTATGGAACCACTTCTATCAATGGGCAGACGGGAGCGGCGGAATATACCCCATTTACTCACTTCTTTACTTTTTTAAATATTGGCTATGGTAATTCTGTGAAGCCATCCATATTTATTGGCTATGCAAAGAATCTTGGCACGGATAAAACCATTGTAGGCACGGACAAAAATATATATGGCCGCAGCTTAAACATTGCATCAATGTATAGAATTGCCCCAAATATTTCATGGACAATCAAAAACTTTATGCTGGCAACGGAAGTTGAATATACCAATGCAGAGTATGGTACGTTTGAGTTCCCATCAAAGGGAAACCTTGTTAATAGATATCATGTTTCAAACACGAGAGTTCTTTTGGTGGCGCAATATAATTTTTAGAATACCATATTAGTGATGTTTATATCGCGTTAGTAATGTTTTGAATGGTAGGAATTTGACAAATTTGTTTCTAAGTTGTTTGCGAAATGAAGATCAACCAAGTCTAATTTCGATACTTAACCAATATAATGAAAAGTGACGCAAAAGCACTACTTTAGTCTTTGTTGTAAAGGTTGGAAGTATTGGTCGACCTCAACAAACTTTGTCGGTTTCTCTTTTTTCGTTTTATAAGACTATTAATAAAAATAGGTTTGGATCCATTGCTTAATAAGGCCTTCAGCGCACAACTTAGTGATATCGAGTTCAGTCGGTTAAGCGATTTTATTTACAAGGAAAGCGGCATAAAAATGCCACCCATAAAACGAATCATGCTTCAGAGCAGGCTTCAAAAAAGGCTTCGCGAACTTAAGATGATGTCGTTTAAGGAGTATTGCGATTATGTGTTTAGCAAAAGTGGGCAGATTGGCGAGATTGTGCACATGCTCGACGTAGTAAGTACAAACAAAACAGACTTTTTCCGTGAACCGGTCCACTTTGATTTTCTTCAGGAAGTTGTTTTACCAGAGTTTTATGGCCAAAACACTACGCATCGACAGATGAAGGTATGGAGTGCTGGTTGTTCCAGCGGTGAGGAGCCATACACAATTTCTATTGTAATGACCGATTTTGCTGAGGAGCATACAGGTTTTGACTTTTCTATTCTTGGAACCGATTTGTCGACTCAAATTCTACAAAAGGCTAATAATGCCGTATACAATTATGATCGGGTTGAAGCAATTCCTCTGGATATAAAAAAACGTCATTTTTTGAAGAGCAAGGATCGCGAGAAACCTACCGTAAAGCTTGCCCCGCATATCCGTAAGCGAGTTCGCTTTTCAAGGTTAAACTTTATGGATACCAGCTATGATATTTCTGATGTTTTTGATGTTGTTTTTTGCAGAAATGTGCTGATTTACTTTGATAGAATAACTCAGGAGAAGGTAATTAACAAGCTCTGCACAAAGCTGAAACCAGGAGGCTACTTTTTCCTTGGGCATAGCGAGTCTATAATGAGCATGAATGTACCACTGGTTCAGGTAAAACCTACTATTTTTAAACGTATTTAGAGTACTCTTATTCACTTCTAATACATCTTAATATTATGAAAAAGTTAACGGACGAAGAGCTGATTAATGAGTTAACTAAGAGATTCGAAGAGAATAAGCGATCATTCTTGGAGATGCAAGAGCTGAATAAGGAGTTTCAGCTGGTAAATAAAAAGTTGGAGGAGAGTGAATCGCTAAAAAGTCACTTTATCTCCAACATTACCAACGAAATTGTCAATCCATTTACCTCCATTATTGGTCTTTCGCGTGCAATTCTTTCGGTGGATAAGGAGAACTGGAAGAAGGTAATATCCATGGTTGCGCTTATACACACGGAGGCTTTTCATCTCGATTTTCAGCTTAGGAATATTTTTGTTGCTGCAAAAATTGAGGCCGGAGAAGTGGTTCCTGAGGTAATGGAGGTTGATATACGGAGTTTGATCGACAGCGTGATTGATGCCTACAAGATTGAGGCGAAGAAAAAAAGGGTTGTCATTTCTGCCAAATTTGGCATTCCGGGATACTCGGGTGTTGGTCCATACAATTTTAAAACAGACCCAGAGAAGTTGAAGCTAATTCTTTCCAACCTCATAAGTAATGCTGTAAAGTATTCGTTCGATGATGGAACTATTGAACTGAATATTTTAAGAGATAGTAACGTTCTTGCAATTTCGGTTGTTGATCACGGGACTGGAGTTTCTGAGATTAACCAATCCATCATTTTTGATAGATTTAAGCGGGTAGATACAGGAATAAATTCTATCAATCGTGGGCATGGGTTGGGCTTATCCATCAACAGGGCGCTGCTTGATGTGCTAGATGGGTCTATTGAGGTATCGAGCCAGGAGGGACATGGTGCAACTTTTACTATTTCCATCCCTGAGGCTACCAATGCTAGTGAAGGATTTGCCGCCGATGATAATGAGTTCTTCTTTGGAGAAGAACCGCAAGTGTTTTAGTCGTTATGGAGCAGCTCCCAATTCATTTTTTATACCCTGCGGCCATGTTTATCGACAAGACTCCCCATAAGGTGCACACCATTCTGGGCAGTTGCGTGGCTGTTTGTCTATACGACCCGGTTATGCGAATAGGAGGAATAAATCATTACATGCTGCCATACTGGAATGGGCAAGGACTTGCATCACCAAAATATGGTAATATTGCCATTGATCGGTTGGTAGAAAAAATGTTATCTTTTGGATGTCTTAAAGTTAACTTGAAGGCAAAGGTTTTTGGAGGTGGGGAGGTTATAGAAACCATTAATAACCAGTTTCAAATTGGTGAACGGAACATAATGGTTGCCCGCGATTTACTCCGTGACCATGGAATTGTAACCATTGGATCAAGCGTAGGCGGTAAGTTGGGACGAAAGATAGAATTTGATACGCATACGGGTGAAGTTAGAATGAGGTTTATTGAAAAGCAGGTAATCACGTTAAACAACAAGTAACCTGAAGCAATGTCGGAGAAGATAAAAGTTTTGATTGTTGATGATTCTGCGGTTGTTCGTCAAACCTTAAGTCGGATTATCACATGCGACCCTGATCTGGAAGTTCTGTCTACTGCAGCTGATCCATTCTTTGCAGCAAAAAAAATTTCGGAACACTTGCCCGATGTAATTACGCTCGATGTTGAAATGCCCAGGATGGATGGACTAACATTTTTGCGGAGGATTATGTCGCAGCATCCTATACCGGTAGTCATTATTTCGAGCCTAACTGAGTCGGGAACAGAAACTGGGATGAAGGCGCTGGAATACGGTGCCGTGGAGATTATAACTAAGCCTCAAATGAACACGAAACAGTTCATAGAGGAATCGAGCATTCGCATTTGCGACGCTATTAAGGCTGCTTCCCATGCACGAATCCAACGGCGTCGATATGTTGAACCTACCGTAATGCAGGTTGAACCAAAACTTTCTGCTGATGCAGTAATTCCAAAGACTTTATTAACACATAGCATGATTAAAACCACCGAGATAGTGGTTGCCGTTGGTGCTTCAACTGGAGGAACAGAGGCTATTGCTACTTTTTTGAAGGCTTTACCTCCCGATTGTCCTGGCATTATTATCGTTCAACACATGCCCGAGAAATTTACTACTTCCTTTGCCAATCGGCTCAATGAAATTTGCCAAATTTCTGTTAAAGAGGCCAGTAATGGTGATACTGTAATTCGTGGTCAAGCGTTGATAGCACCCGGCAACTTCCATATGCTGCTCAAACGCAGTGGCGCTCGCTACTATGTGGAGGTGAAGGAGGGACCATTTGTAAATCGGCATCGCCCATCTGTTGATGTTCTTTTTCGAAGCACAGCTCAGTATGCGGGTCCCAATGCCATTGGGATTATCATGACTGGTATGGGCGATGATGGCGCTCGTGGATTACTAGAGATGAAGGAGGCTGGTGCAAAAACCATTGCTCAGGATGAAAAATCGTGTATCGTTTTTGGCATGCCCAAGGAAGCCATCAGGCTAGGGGCTGCAGACAAGGTGCTTCCCATTGAGGCTATAGCTTCCTATATTATAAAACCTCATTAGCTTTTAGCATGACAACCAGAAGTTATTCACGCAGATCCTCCCTTCCTTTCTTCTACCGCGTGTTTTGTTGGTGCTCAGGTGCAAGACTTTATCTGCTGGAGCGCTGTCCTTCCGATTTGAATAAGTTTTTGGGAATTGGGGCAGTAATTCTTATGACTGGCATCTTAGCCTCATTGTCGGGGGGATATGCCATTTACACCATTTTTAGAAATCCGCTGCTTGCTGCTTTGTTTGGTATGCTTTGGGGGCTGCTCATTTTTTTTCTTGATTTTTTTCTAGTTTCAAGTCTAAAGAAGCAGGATCGCGTTTCAAAGGAGATGCCTTTTGCCATACCCCGCATTATACTGGCTATTCTCATTGCTATTGTAATTTCAAAACCAATTGAACTCAAACTCTTTGAGCGGGAAATTAATGTCGAAATTGAGGCGATGCAGTCCTCTAAAAATCTAGAGATTTCGGATCTCGTCGATAAAGAATTTGGGGAGATCAGCCAGCTTACTCAGGAAAATGAACGGCTTAAGGCTGGTATTGCAGCCAAGGAACAAAGTCGGAATCAACTCTTCGATATGATTGTTGCTGAGGCAGAAGGTAAAAGTCCTACCGGAAAAGTTGGCAAGGGACCAGTTTATTCAGAAAAAAAGGCCGAGTTTGATAAAACAGAGAGGGAACTTGAGGCTGTTCGTAAAGAGAACCAAACACAACTGGTCCGCAATAATCAACGTATTGAAGTATTAACGAAACAACGTGATGAGCGACTGGCACAAACTACCCAAACGAGTAGTCGTGCCAATGGCTTCCTCGCTCGGTTGGAGGCAATGTCC
This sequence comes from Williamwhitmania sp., assembly GCA_035529935.1. NCBI lineage: Bacteria > Pseudomonadati > Bacteroidota > Bacteroidia > Bacteroidales > Williamwhitmaniaceae > Williamwhitmania > Williamwhitmania sp. The sequence continues at coordinate 25,281 of DATKVT010000043.1, forward strand.
AACATCTCATCCAAGAGTTCTATAGTAAGTATTGCTAGCTGGTTTATTACTCTGCTTTTTATTGTAGTAGAAGCATCTCCCATAATTGTCAAGCTTCTCTCCAAAAGAGGTCCCTACGATTTCTTGCTGGAGGCGGAAGAATTTCAGAAGGAAGCTGAGGCCAGTATTATAATAGAAAATATCCGTTTTGGACACGAGGAAAGCATCGATGTCGATAGAGAAGTGGCTCGCATAAAGTTTAAGAGCGAGATATCGTTGCAGTCACAGTTTATTTCCGAGGAAGCAGAGGTGCGCCGTGAGCTATTTCGGAGGCGATTAAAAACGTTTGAAGAGGCAGGCAAGGTGCCTAAGTGTGATTTAAAGTTAGTTCCTGAGGCTGTCGATGGTGCTGAAGAAGAAAATTCGGAGGAGGTTCTTACTGAGAGTGCCGCTAATGTTGAGCTAATTGAGAGCGTTACTGCAAGTGATGAAGCTGAACAAAAGCAGATAGTGGTTGACTCCCCCGTGGAAAAAAACAGTTCATTGCCACTTCTAGAACGTTGCATCGAAGGCCGTATTGAGCCTATTCATAAAAATGGTGACGAAAAGTAGCATGAATACATGCGTAAAGTTGGCACCACAAAAAAAATGTTTACTTTTAAGGGATAATTTTTCTTCCACAAAATATGAGCGGCGAACTTTCCAATTCAAAAGTTATTAGGTTAACTATTAACGGAGTTCTTATAGGTTTGGCAGCACTCTTGCTTGCCTTCTTTTTTGAGGCTTTTCGGACAAACAACGCCATTTCATTGTCTGGCTTTATTGCTATTCACCGGAATAATCCAATATTCTACTTTATTGATCTGATGCCATTATTCTTTGGAGCCCTCTCTTTTTATTTTGGAGGTAAGGTTGTCTTAAAAGTGTTGGAGGCTGATCGTTTCTTAGAAGAGGACGAATCAAGAAAAAGGAGGCTTTACCGCTTCGTAGAGCGCATTAGGAATGGTGAAATTGATGCTGATTATGTTGCCGACGATGGAGATGCGCTGGGCAAGGCAATTGTAAACCTACGCGACAACTTAAAATCGAGCAAAATTGAAGAATTAGCTCGTAAAAAGGAAGATGAGCAGCGCGCTTGGATAGCCGAAGGTTTGGCTATGTTTGGTGAGATCTTGCGTGCAAATAATGACAGCATGGAGGAGCTCTCCTACGGTATTGTTAGCCAACTGGTAAAGTATGTAGGTGCCATACAGGGCGGTTTTTACTTACTTGAGGATGAGCACGAAAACGATAAGCATTTTCGGATGACGGCCAGCTATGCCTATGAGCGTAGAAAATATGCCGATAAAAGACTTGAGTGGGGAGAGGGAATGGTGGGAGCATGTGCACTTGAAGGCGATACAATTCATCTGAAAAAGGTTCCAAACAACTACTTAACAATAACATCTGGGTTGGGGAATGCAACTCCTGATAATTTGCTAATTGTTCCACTAAAAGTTAATGGTGAAATACATGGAGTAATTGAGATTGCTTCATTCAAGCCATTTGAAAAGTATGAAATTGAGTTTGTTGAGAAGATAGCCGAAAACAGCGCTACTACCATTTCTAGTGTAAAGATAAACATCAGAACGGCTCAGCTTTTAAGAGATTCACGCGAGCGAGCCGAGGCAATGATAGAGCAGGAGACTCAGCTACGACAAAACATGGAGGAACTGCAGGCGACACAAGAAGAGGCTGCTCGGCAGGCTGAAAAGTTTATCAGTTTTACGAATTCTGTAAATCACACCCTTATACGGGCAGAATATGACGTGAATGGAATTTTGCTATATGCAAATACACAATTTCTGCAAGAATTGGAGTACACCTCCAATAGCGAAGTTGAGGGCCAACATATTTCAATGTTCATCAATAAAAAGGATCGCGTTTGGTTCGACGATCTTTGGCTAAGTCTAGCAACGGGTGGGAAACACTTTGAGGGTGACATGAAGTTGGTCACCAACAGTGGAAAGGATTTGTGGACCATTGCAACTTACACTTGCGTGCGAAACGCCATGGGCGGAGTTGAAAAAATTCTATTTTTGGCTATTGATACTACCGAACAGAAGAAGCAAAGTCTTGACTATGAGGGGCAGATAAATGCTTTTAATCGGAGTAACATGAAGGCTGATTTTACTCCTATTGGTGATATTATCGACGCTAACGAAAAATTTCTGGTAGCTCTAGGTTACACCTCCATTGAAGTTCGCAACAAAACGGTTTTTGATTTCCCTCCGGAGGTAGAAAGAAAATCGCTGGAGAAGGTCTGGGACGATGTAACGCATGGAATTCCCAACGAGGGTGCCATGCGAATGCTTACAAAGAGTGGTGAGGAGCGCTGGATAAGGGGGACCTTTACTGCTGTTAACGACATGTACGACGAAATTGCCAAGGTTGTTTTCATTGGCCATGATATTACGCGCGAAAAGTTGATGGAGCTTGAGACTAAGCGACAAACTGAAATTCTCCGGCAGCAGGAAGAGCAGCTGCGACAAAATGAGATTGAGCTCAATCGAAAGCTCCGTGATGCTCGAGAAGAGGTTAAAAACCAGTTTAAGGAGATTGAGAAAGTTAAAATTAGAAATGAAAAAACTTTGGAGGGCGTTCTTGATTCAGTTGTTACCATTGATCAGCAGGGAGTTATAGAATTTTTCAACAAAGCTGCAGAGCAACTATTTGGCTACGATCGGAACGAGGTTCTGGGCAAAAATATCCGTGTTCTTTTCCCCGGTGATGCCGCTAAGCGTGATGAATTTATTGCCACCTATGTCGATCCTGATAAGTTGAAAATCATAGGACAACGCAAGGAGATTACCATTATGAATAAGATGGGTGATGAGATTCCTGTGCTGATTTTGCTATCTGAAGCTCGGGTAGGGAAGGAATATACCTATACTGCCTTTATCCAAAACATTTCTGTTGACCTTTTTTGATAATCGATAAAATGAGTTAAAGCCCCGGCCGAAAAATTTTATCGGAAGGGGCTTTTTCGTTACCTTTGCTTTGTATTGCATCTAATGTTTTGATGATGGACCACTTTATTGTTTCGGCGAGAAAATATCGCCCTTCTACCTTTGCTTCGGTGATTGGACAGGTATCCATAACCACCACATTGAAGAATGCGATTCAACGAAAACATCTTGCCCAGGCATATCTTTTCTGCGGTCCTCGAGGTGTGGGCAAAACAACCTGTGCTCGAATTTTTGCTAAGACCATCAATTGCCTTAATCTCTCGGCGGAAACCGAGCCATGTAATGTGTGTGAATCGTGCAAATCGTTCAACGAAAACCGTTCACTCAACATTCATGAGCTCGATGCGGCCTCTAATAACTCTGTGGAGGATATCAGAACGCTCATCGATAAGGTGAGAATTCCCCCGCAAATTGGACGTTACAGCGTATATATTATCGATGAGGTTCACATGCTCTCCAACGCGGCATTTAATGCATTTCTTAAGACGCTTGAGGAACCGCCGGCTCACGCCATATTTATTCTTGCTACCACCGAAAAGCATAAAATCATTCCTACCATACTGTCGCGCTGCCAGATCTTTGATTTTAACCGCATACGCGTGGAGGATACCGTCAAGTACCTTGAATATATTGCAAAGGCAGAAGAGGTTGCCTATGAGGTTGATGCATTCAACATCATAGCCCAAAAGGCAGATGGTGCCATGCGCGATGCCCTTTCCATTTTCGATCAGGTAGTCTCCTTTTCCGGTGACAGTATTACCTACCAGAAGGTCATTGAAAATCTAAACGTTCTGGACTATGAGTTTTACTTTCGCCTCACTGAATACTTTCTGCAAGGTAAGTATTCCGATGCAATGCTATTGTTCGACGAAGTATTATCAAAAGGTTTTGACGCTCACAACTTCATTAAAGGTTTAAGCGGTCATTTCCGTGATTTGCTGGTATGCAAAGACCCTAGGACTGTCTCGCTATTGGAGGTAGGAGCCTCTATTGCTGAACGATATCGTGCCCAAGCGCTCATCTCAAGCCCTGAATTCCTTTTTGAGGCAATGGCGATTACCAACAGGTGCGACGTGGGCTATAAAAATAGTAGTAGTCAGCGGCTTCATGTGGAGCTAGCGTTGGTTGAGCTGTGTAATATACTGGCTGAAAAAAAAAAGTCTGATAGCGAGGTAGTAGAAGATGTATTGCCCAAGCCTTATGCTGGGTCACCAACACCTGATGCTGCAAAAGTGCCGAAACCAGCCCCTGCCGTTATGGCGCAAACGGAAGAGCTTCATTCTGCCGCCAGCACTCCAACTGCCAAATCGGCACTAACTGTAGGCAAAACGATAGGAAACGTATCTGGCTACTCTTCTGTTTCAATTAAGAATGCTGTATCCAATGTGCCTAACCCTACTAAAGGTTCTGAAATCATTGATAAATCGGATGATATAGACATAGATGAAGAGCATGAAATTGAGGGGGATGAAATTGTTGATAAGCCTTTTACTGAAGCAGAGCTGAAGATTGTTTGGAAAAGTTATGCTGAAAGGGTTAAGCAAACCAAATTCCGGCTCTATAATGCATTAATGACCTCTGAACCAAGCCTTCAAGATGGCTACAAGGTTGAATTTCTAGTTGTTAACAACCTTCAAAAGGAAGAGGTAGAATACGTATTTAAGGAACTGCAGTATTACCTCCGTAAGAATCTATCTAACAGTCAGATTGAGTTTGTTGTGGATCTTTCAGCCGTGGATCAGAAATCGGTGATATATACTCCTGAGGAAAAGTTTAGGCATATGAGCCAAAAAAACCAAGTATTAATTCTTTTGCGTCAGCAAATGAACCTAGATTTTGAGTAAATTTGTGTATTGGTTGAGCGATGTAATTGTAAATAAAATATAAAGCTATGATTACAAAAAGAATGGAAGACGCAATTTGCGCACAAATAAATGCCGAATACTGGTCGGCATACCTTTACTTAGCCATGTCAGCCCATTTTGTACAGGCAGGATATCCTGGCCTTGCTAACTGGATGCGGATTCAGGCAAAGGAGGAGGGTACCCATGCCGCTAAGTTTTTCGACTATGTGCTCGAACGTGATGGTAAGGTAACGCTTATGCCCATTGCTGCTGTCCCGGCTAAGTGGGAAAGCCCTCTAGTTGCCTTTGAAGATGTGCTCAAGCATGAGCAAAAGGTAACCTCTTTAATCAATGGCTTAATGCAAGTGGCTGTGGAGGAAAAAGACTTCGCCTGCCAGAGTATGCTGAAGTGGTTCATTGACGAGCAGGTTGAAGAGGAGGCCAACGTTAAAGAAATTCTAGATTCACTACGCATGGTTCAAGGCAATGGCAATGGAATGTTTATGATCGACAGAGAGTTGCGTCAGCGCGTTTTTGTTGATGCTACGGCTTCGTCTGCCACTAAGTAAAAAAGGAACGTTATTTGAGTAACACCTTCCGACCTTCCGATCGAAATCGGTAATGGTCGGAAGTTTCTTTGTTAACGCTCTGCAAAACAAAATTTTTTTGGACAAAATATTCAGCTAATTTTGTTGGCAGTTTTAAAAACTATAGAAAATGAGCATTGTTAACGTAATTCTTAAAGGTATCTTCGGTGATAAGTCCGTAAAAGATATAAAGGAGATTACCCCCTTACTGGAAAAAATATTGGAGTCCTATAGCACGCTTCAAGGATTAAGCCATGATGAGCTGCGTGGGAAAACTGCTACCCTCAGGAGAATTATTGGTGAACGAACCAACCCAATTGAATCTCAGATTGCTGAGTTGAAGGTGAAGATGGAGGATGACCAAATCGACATCCATGAGAAGGAATCTGTTTACAATCAAATTGAGAAGCTTACTAAGGAGTTAGATAGTACCATCGAGGAAGTCTTGTTAGAGATTCTTCCTGAGGCATTCGCCATTGTTAAAGAAACTGCTAGGCGTTTCAAGGAGAATACAGAAATTGTTGTTACTGCCTCAGATGCAGATAGAGATCTTGCTGCATCAAAGGATTTTGTTCGTGTGGAGGGCGACAAAGCGATTTATTCCAACTCATGGCTGGCTGGTGGAACCAAAATCACTTGGGATATGGTGCACTACGATGTGCAGCTGCTTGGAGGTATTGTGCTCCATCAGGGTAAGATCGCTGAGATGGCTACCGGTGAAGGAAAAACATTGGTTGCTACGCTCCCCGTTTTTCTAAACGCCATAGCTGGCAAAGGAACTCACATTGTTACGGTGAACGACTACTTGGCTCGACGTGACTCCGAATGGATGGGACCGCTCTACCAGTTTCATGGACTGTCGGTGGACTGTATCGACAAGCATCAGCCTAATTCCGAGGCACGTCGTCAAGCCTACAACTGCGACATTACCTTCGGGACCAACAACGAATTTGGCTTCGACTACCTCCGCGACAACATGGCGCTTAGCCCTGAGGATCTCGTGCAGCGAAAGCATCATTACGCTATTGTGGATGAGGTTGACTCCGTGTTGATTGACGATGCTCGAACACCATTGATTATTTCAGGTCCCATCCCGAAAGGGGAGGATCAACTCTTTGAAGAGTTTAGAGGGCACGTGGAACAAATCTATAACCAGCAGAAAAACCTCGTTACCCAAATTCTGACCGATGCTCGAAAGCTTGTTGCAGAAGGTAAAAATGAAGAGGGTGGCCTATTGCTGATTAGGGCACATAAAGGATTGCCCAAGTATAAGCCGCTTATTAAATATCTTTCGGAGCCAGGTAATAAGGCGCTTATGATGAAGAGCGAAAACTTTTACATGCAGGACAACAGCAAGAACATGCATGTGGTTACCGATCCGCTCTACTTTGTAATTGATGAGAAGCAAAATTCCATTGAACTTACTGATAAGGGCATCGACTACATCACCTCCTTTGTGAATGATTCTAAGTTTTTCATTATGCCCGACATTGGCTCGGAAATAGCAGAGATAGAGAAGAACTATACCGATCCACAAAAAAGGCTTGAGGTTAAGGATGCGATGCTTGCCGACTTCTCTGTTAAGTCAGAGCGTATCCATACTGTAAACCAACTCCTTAAGGCATACTCCCTTTTCGAACTCGACGTGGAGTATGTGGTTATGGATAATAAGGTTAAGATTGTGGATGAGCAAACTGGCCGTATTCTGGAGGGTCGACGATACTCCGATGGTTTGCACCAAGCCATTGAAGCCAAGGAGCGCGTAAAGATTGAAGCAGCCACACAAACATTTGCCACCGTTACCCTGCAGAACTATTTCCGAATGTATCACAAGCTGGCAGGTATGACGGGTACTGCCGAGACTGAAGCGGGTGAGTTCTGGCAAATCTACAAGCTAGACGTAGTGGTGGTTCCTACCAATGTTCAGATTGTTCGAAAAGATATGAACGACTTGGTTTACAAAACTAAGCGTGAAAAATATAATGCCGTTATCGACGAGGTAGTTCGGTTGGTTGGTCTTGACAGGCCGGTGCTAGTAGGTACTACCTCCGTTGAGGTGAGTGAATTGCTAAGCCGAATGCTTAAGCTTAGGGGTATTAAGCATAATGTGCTTAACGCTAAGTTGCACCAAAAGGAGGCCGACATTGTTGCTGAGGCAGGACGCCCCAAAACGGTAACTATTGCAACCAACATGGCCGGTCGTGGTACCGACATCAAGCTCACCCCTGAAACCCGTCAAGCCGGTGGTTTGGCCATTGTAGGTACC
>DATKVT010000044.1 GCA_035529935.1 Williamwhitmania sp.
GCAACACCACCTGAAATTGGCACGGTATAAAGGTCTCCAGCATAGGTAAAAGCTATCTCGTTGCCTCCCACAGAAGGAAAGCGCAGCAACCTGCCCTGTTCCTGGCCGTAAGCACTTACGAACAGGCAAAAAGCAGCTGCAACAGCAATAAGTTTTTTCATTGAGTTCGGTTTTGTGTTAGTAACTGATTGATTCAAGATTTTATTTTGACTTCGCCAACTTAGGGTCGTTTAATAGGAAAATGTATAAAATAAATAGTGAACAAATAAAGGCAAATTAGAAAATTAATAGATCATCATCAAATTGAATAGTTGCTAATAATGATGCTGCGGAATGCAATTGAAGCACCATGCCAAGGACAAAAAAAGAAAATCACCATTGAATGCATGGCACTGGATGAAGAGGTACAGCTCATAGTTAGCGATAACGGCGATGGTATTCCACCTGACATTTTGGAGCAAATGTTTACCCCCTTTTTCACCACCAAGCCACAAGGCAGTGGGGTTGGGTTGAGCCTTGCACGCCAAATTGCAAAGCTGCATAAGGGAACTATTTCTGCTGAGAGCAGGAATGGAAATACCAGAATGGTTGTGACGTTGAAGAATGATCAGCAGCAAAAAGGTTAAGTGGTTAAGTCAGTCAAGCAATTTTTCTACTTTTGCCTTCCTAAACTTAACAAAATAGATGAAGCAACAAAAGGCCAGCAAAAGCTTATGGTTATTGCTAACAAAGGTTGGACTCGACTGGTTTATTCTAGCCTTGATGGGCATGATTCTACTGGCCTATCTTTTACCATCACCCGGTGTTCAAAAGGGACTATTCTCTCTAAAAGAGCTAGCAAACTACGGCATTTCGCTCATATTTTTCTTCTACGGATTACGGCTCAGTCCTCAACGATTACGTGAAGGATTGAGCAACTGGCACCTGCACCTCACTGTGCAGCTGGCTACCTTTGTTCTATTCCCCCTTTTAATTCTTGGCATTATACACATGCTTCACGTTGAAAGCACAAACCTTATTTGGCTAGGCGTTTTCTTTGTAGCTGCGCTACCATCTACCGTATCATCCTCCGTAGTAATGGTTTCAATTGCCGGAGGCAATATACCCGGAGCCATCTTCAACGCCAGCATATCTGCATTAATTGGTGTTTTTATTACCCCAATTTGGATGGGCATTTTCATTGCTTCAGGTAGCGGTCATATCGACCTAACGGTAATCATCCTGAAATTAATGCTTCAGGTACTATTTCCTGTGGTTCTAGGTTTACTGCTGCATTCCAAACTTGGTGCCTTGGCCGAAAAGCATCGAAAGCAGCTACGCTACTTCGACCAAACTACCATTTTGCTGATTGTGTATACCGCCTTCTGTCAATCATTCGCTGAACACATGTTTGCAAACCACACCATCAGCGATATTCTGCTTCTTGGCCTTGGTATGGTGAGTATATTCTTTCTTATGTTTGGTTTAATTACCCTAATTGGAAAGATACTTCACTTTAGTAGGGAAGACAATATTACAGCCGTATTTTGCGGTTCGAAAAAATCGCTAGTGCACGGATCTGTAATGAGCAAGGTTCTCTTTCCAAACAGTGCTGCAGCAGGGATTATTCTGCTCCCGCTGATGATTTACCATGCACTCCAACTTATCGCTGCCAGCGTAATTGCCCAGCGGATGGCGCGAAAAGGAGGCTCGACCATCAAATAAGGCTAGCCGCAGTATATATCAGAGAAAAAATTAAAGTTGCCAGGCGTTTCAATTCAAGGCAGGTTAAGATAAAATTGTCTCAAAACTAAAAAACAAAAACCTAAGCCAAGTATTTTATCTGTCAAATCATTTATAACTTGGTCCAGAACAAAACCCACTACCTATGCGAAAAATTGTAATACTAACTACCATTGTGATTGGTTTTGCCGGCTGCACTCCTAAGAGTCAAACGGCAAAAAATCAACCGAAGAATATCGACACCATTGCAACAATAAATCGCGGTAATGTAGATTTCAAAACCTACTTCACCGATAAAACCATGCGGCTCGATTACTACCATACGGGCAACGCAAAGCGGGAGCATTTTGCCATTGATCAGGTTGTGAACGATGGTTTATGGTCTGGAAGCCAAACACAGCTCATCGACAAATTTGAGCTGGGCTCCTACTTCTTTGAGGTGGTTGATAAGGCCTCAAATATATTGCTATACTCCCGTGGATTTGCCAGCATATTTGGCGAGTGGCAAAGTACACCCGAGGCCGACTCGCTGTGGGGAACATTCTCAGAATCGCTCCGATTCCCATGGCCATTAAAGTCAGTAATAATAAAACTCAAAAAACGGGATAGCAAGAATAAATTTGAAACCGTATGGATTACCACCATCGATCCGGCTTCGCGACAGGTAAATCCAGCTGAAATAAAACATACCGAAAAGGTGGATATCATTGCCAGTAATGGGCCAGCAAGCACCAAACTCGATATTGTAATTCTGGGTGATGGCTACACTGAAGCTGAAATGGGAAAATTCAGAAGCGACGCAAAGCGTCTTTCAGCAGCACTTTTAGGTGTTGAACCATACAAGAGCAGAATTAAGGACATTAATATTCGTGCAGTGGAAACACCCGCAGAAGAGTCGGGTGTAACCAAACCGCACCATGGAATTTTTAGGCGAAGCCCACTTTCGACACACTATAGCAGCTTCGACTCCGAGCGATACCTCCTAAGCTACGACAACAAAACCATTCGAAATGTTGCCTCTGCAGTTCCTTACGATTTCACGGTTATTCTGGTTAACGAAAGAACCTATGGAGGTGGTGGTATTTACAATCTTTACACCACTGTAGCCGCCGATAATCGCTTTTCGAACTACATAATGATTCACGAACTTGGACACCACCTAGCCGGCCTCGCCGATGAGTACTACTCCTCCGCAGTTGCCTACGAAGCGCCCAACATTACGGTGGAACCATGGGAACCAAATATTACCGCCCTTTTGGATAAGAATAATCTCAAATGGAAAGACCTTGTAACAGAGGGCACGCCCATCCCTACCCCTTGGAACAAGGAGGCTTTTGACAAGTATGAATATCAGGTTCAAAAAACGCGTGATAGCCTGCGTGCCGCTCACGTGGACGAAAGCGTTATGGAAAATCTATTCCTTAACCAAAAAGCGATGGAAACAGAGCTATTCAGCAAGGAGAAGTACAAGGATGCCGTTGGAGCATTCGAAGGCGCAGGCTATTCGGCTAAAGGGCTTTACCGACCCCAAGTGGACTGCATAATGTATACTCGCCACGAGAAATTTTGTAAGGTATGCCAACGCAGTATTAGCAATGTTATTGATGAGTATAGCCGATAGCTATATGAGGAGAGGCTGCTCAATAAGATGAACAGCCTCTCCCTTTATTATGACGGATTTGATACTTTTTCTAAATAATATTAAGAAGCTGCTTTTCAACCCAAGTTCGGTAGCAATTGGCCTTATACACAAACCACCTTTGACGAAAATCAACTGAACTGCTAACCACTCGTTTAAAAGCTCTAAATGGCCTCTGTCCTTGAAGAGCATCGATTAGCTGCTGCTTAACTACTGCATCATCCTCTTCGGTCGCAAATTTATTCATAACCTCCCGCATCTTTGCAGATGGCATTCTCTCAACTTCCAAGTATTTCTCAGGGGATTCTCTTACAGGTCTGAGGAGATCCTCCATCTCTTGATCCTCATCAAAAAACATATCCTCCAACACCGGCACGGTAATTATATCGCCCGTATTCTTGTTGATGTAACAGCGCATACCCATTTCAAGATCTGAAGCAATGGTGAGCAGCTGCTTTTGAGATAGCTTAATCATGGTGGTTGAATTTAAACAAAACTACAAAAACGAAATCGTTTGCGGAAGTATTACCTCGATTATTTTATCCTAAAAATACGACACAAAATAAAGATGGTGGCCTGAAATTTCTTTACTTTGAATCAACTTGTTAACCGTTACGATGCATAAACTCCTCAGAAAGATATTTTTTCCCCTCCTTTTAGTTCTGACAATTCTTGCCCTGTTGGTGCATTATCACCAAAAGGAAATGAATCGTTTCCCATCGTTTATTCACGCTTGGACGCAAGCCGACTACTACTCCGTGGCACTAGGATTTACCGAGAATGGATACGACTTTTTTCATCCTCAAACCTACATACTAAACAAGCAGTTCCCCGACAATTACGGAACCCCCTATCCAAACCGGTTAACAAGTATCGACTTCCCCATTCATCAATACATCCCAGCACTGCTGATGGGACTAACTGGAACAGAATATCCATTTTGGATGCGAATTTACGACCTTGTTTATAGCTTGATCGGTCTGCTGTTTCTATTCCTATTAGCGAGAAAGATATCCAGCAACAGCATTGCTCCATATGCCACAGTACTTTTTGTAAGTCTCTCTCCCGTTTTCATTTACTACCAAGCAACTTTTATTCCAACCATACCGTCACTGGCGAACGCAATCATTGGCTACTACTTCTTCTTTTGTCACCTGCAAAGCAAAAAGATGAAGGAATTTTGGCTAGCAATTCTGTTTCTCACCCTAGCCGCGTTAGCCCGCACTCCTTTTGCCATTTTTCTTATTGCAACTCTTTGCCATCAACTACTTCTGGCTACGAAGGAGAAAAAATTTTCATGGAATAAAATCATAACTTATGGAGCATCATTTATGGCTATTGTTGGCTACTTCTTATACAATCAGCACCTTCGTCACGCCAACGGTTCCATTTTTCTTGGAAGCCCAGCTCCTCCCGATTCACTTCAAAATTTTAAAGACACCTTTTGGGCCGCCTACTATCATTGGAAATTCCACTACTACACCCACATCCACTACATTGCACTTTATGCAGCAGCCATAGCCTTTACGGTTGCCCTGATCATAAAAAAGATAGCGCTAACACCAAGCCAAAAGGCACTTGCCATCCAAACGGCCATTGCAGGTTTTGGAGCAATTCTTTACGCATTTCTAATGACCAAGCAGTATAGAGATCACGATTACTACTGGCTCGACTCCCTCTTTCTACCAGTAGCGCTTCTATTCTTATTACTGATTAGTGTCTATTCCATAAAAACCAAAAGAGGAATTGTTGTTGGGATAATCTTGCTGCTTTCATTTACCGTTCTCGCCCAACGTGAAGCACACAAAAGGCTAAAAGAGAGGCGAGAGCCAGGAAGAGATACCATTGAGCTAACCGTTGAAAACTACGCCAACTCAGATAAACTGCTAGACTCGTTGAAAATTGGCAAAAACCAGAAAATCCTAGCACTTGGTTCATACTCCACCAACATTCCTTTGGCCAGAATGCATCGACAAGGCTACTCCATGCTATACCTCAGCCACGATTGGATTCAAAAAGCATTAACATGGCCGTATAACTACATTTCTATCCAAAATTGTCTGTTCATAAATGACGTGGTGAGCAACTACCCTGAAATTCTCTCGATGGTTGAGCGAGTTGGTGGAAACGAAAACATCACTATCCTACGACGAAGCAGCGATCATTCTCCTCATTCCATCGATGAGCTGCTTGGGTTTAACAACCGTAAGCCCAGACTTTCTGAAAGTATCAATTTCGAAAGGTACTATAGCGTGCTCTGGCAAAATACCCGCTCAAAAGTCGACTCCTTAAACCCTGAAAACAGGGTTGGTTTTGTTGACAAGGACAACGAATGGGGGTTGGCCTTAACTCTAAACGATTCTACTCTAAAAAGGATTAATAAAGCCCAACCAGTATTCAAAGCACGCATTTTCTCCAATGAAAAGGAGGGCAAACTTCTGTTAATTGCTTCGCTACACTCCAAAAAAGAACGAATAAGCGAACAGCAATACGAAATAGATCTAACACCAGAGAATGCAGGTAAATGGCATAATGTGGAGCTCGTGCTACCTACGCTTTATCCGTCACCATCAGAACATAATGAATATACCATATACCTGTGGGATGTCGAAAAAAGGAAAATTCTTTACGACAATGTCACCATCGATTTTTATTAACAACAATGCGGTTCATCCATTAGAATAAAGGGGAAACCACTACAAATCTTACCATTTCAGCGAAAAAAACGCTTCATCCACTTAAGTTTCCCCACAGTGTAAGGTGCATAGCGAAGCGATGGATCAACCGTGGTGGAGGTTCTTAAAACGCTTTTTTGGTGCGACATCACCTCAAAACTTTGTCTTCCATGGTAGCTGCCCATTCCGCTATTTCCAACACCGCCAAAGGGCAAACGTGAATTGACTAGGTGCACCAATGCATTGTTAATGGCTCCACCTCCAAATTCAACCCGATCTAAAAAGTATTGCTCAACCTTTCGGCTTTTAGTAAAAAGATAGAAGGCCAGCGGGTAGCGATTTCGTCGAATAATTGGCACCACCTCCTCCATCGATTCATAGGTGATTATTGGAAGAATTGGGCCAAATATCTCCTCCTTCATAACGCTACTTTCCAGCGATACCTTATCGAGCAAAGTTGGCTCAATAACCCTATTGTTCGCATCATAACGTCCACCATGCAAAATCGTTCCATCCTGAATGTAGCCAATAAGTGTATTGAATCGACGGTCGTTCACAATGTGGGTAAAGTCTTCGCTCACCAGGGGGTCGCTGCCAAGAAGCTCCGTAATGGTTTTGGAAAGCAGGGCCACCAACTCATCCTTCACGCTACTGTGTACCAAAAGATAATCGGGCGAAACGCAGGTCTGTCCAGCATTGAAGAACTTGGCCCAAACCAACCGCTTTGCAGAAACTTTGAGATTTGCATCAGCGTGAACAATAGCAGGGCTTTTCCCTCCCAACTCGAGCGTTACAGGAGTAAGGTGCTTAGCAGCCATAGCCATAATTTGCTTGCCAACCGAAGGACTCCCGGTGAAAAATATATGGTTAAAAGCAAACTGCTCTATAAGCTTTGGGCCTACCATTGCGCCAGGTCCCTGCACCACCGAAATGTAATTTTCAGCAAACGCCGAACTAATAATTTTTTCAACAATTGCAGATGTATGTCGCGTATTGTCAGAAGGTTTTATTATTGCGCAGTTACCGGCAGCAATGGCTCCAATCAATGGCGCAAGCAGCAACTGAAAAGGGTAATTCCAAGGGCCAATTATTAGCACTACGCCCAGTGGTTCGGAATATATGCGCGAGTTGCTGGGATGGAGCACTAGCGGTGTTGATACGCGCACCGGCTTCATCCAACTATGCAGGTGTTTAATTGTAAAGTTCAACTCCTCGTACAGAATACCCACCTCGCTAGAGTATGCCTCCATGGTTGGCTTGTGCATATCGGCATATAGGGCATCTAAAACCTCCTGTTCATGTGCCTGAATGGCACGCTTTAAGGTCTTTAGCTGTTTTATTCTGAAGGAGTATTCGCGGGTATTACCGGCATCAAAAAATTCCCGCTTTAGTCGAAATGCCATCTCAAGTTTCTGCTCATCCATAATCTCTTGTCCATTAATGTGGTTACTTGGAGCGATAACCTTTTTCAACCACCATTCTCACAATCCCCCTAAACCAGCAAAGTGGTAGTAGCCACCTGAGAACAAGCAGTGCTGGGGCCTGTGGTCCAGCAGCGTACCGTAGGCGGTAGTTGCTACTGGTAGCGGCCTGATATATCTTTTTGGCAACTACGTGCGGACCGGGAGCATCTTGTCCCACCTTTTGTGCGTTAGCGAGCGTTACCTGCGCATAGCTATCGTATTCGGTGAGCCCATCCTTCTTAAACAAATCTTGGGAACGATCATAAAAGTCAGTCTTAATGGCACCCGGCTCTATGTTTTTAATTCGGATGTTGAATGGCCTAAGCTCATACTGCAGCGCCTCTGCAAAACCCTCCACAGCCCACTTGGTGGCATGGTAAACGCTATAAATTGGAAATGTGATGAGCCCACCAACAGAAGTTACGTTTACAATAGTTCCTCTTCGATGCTCTCGAAAGTATGGAAGCACCTCCCTAATAACGTTCATCACCCCAAAAACATTGGTATCGAACTGGCGCTGAATTTGTTCTGGTGAAGCGGCTTCAAAAACACCCACACCACCATAACCAGCATTATTCACCACCACATCGAGTGCGCCAAAGGTATTGATTGTCTCGTCTATAGCCTGACGGATGGTCTCCGGCTTGGTCACATCGAGTCGAAACAACTTTATGCCCTCAACCAATCCCAAATCAACTTCATTTTCTGGAGTACGCATGGTAGCAGCAACATTCCAACCCTTGGCTGCAAAATAGAGGGCAGTACCTCTTCCTATTCCGGATGAGGCTCCTGTAATCAAAATTGTTTTTTTCATTCTAGTTACTTTTTCCATTGAATATTCATTTGCATAGCAAGTTCATCACTGAATGGCAACCCCATCCCATGAGAATTGAATGGCCTGTTCCAGCAATTCTGGAGATATGGAACTTTCCCCACTCTGTTGCAGCTGAACCGTTACCGCAACGTTGCCATAAATCAACTCGGCCATTAAAGTAACGTCCATTGGTTTGAGCAACCCCTGCTGCATACCGGCGGTAAAAAAATCGTAAATAGGTTGATAGTGGGTCTTACCAGTCTCCTTGATTTCAGAGGCAATGAGTGGTGAATGAGCCAGCTGAGCCGAAAAACCAAAGGCCAGCGGATTCTCAATATAGTATTGATATAACGCCTGCCAAATCTTCCAAAATTGCTCTTTAAATGGCAAATCCACCAATAGATGCAGGTTCAGTACTTGGCCAAACTCACGCTTCACTTCAAGGTAGAGCTCGTTGACGAGCTGCTCCTTACTGGAAAAGTAGTGGTAGATTGTCCCAGCGGCGACGCCAGCCTCCTTGGCCACCTGAGCCATGGGGGTGGCGTGTATCCCCTGCTCGGTAATTAGCCGGAGCATCACCTGAAGTATTGCTTGTCGCTTATCCATGCTTAGATTGAATGTTCATTCGATAAATAACAACTCAGATATAAGAATGTTTTGCGGCTCATAAAATATGTATGAAATACTGCAAGAAGGAATCCAAATTTGAAAGGAATGCTGCAGTAGTAAATACAAAACTCCCATCAGCAGAGCCAACGGGAGTTAGATTAATTTCAGTATAGAATTATTAATTCTGCTGCTGATTTGAACTAACTGATAATGAGCCCACAACCTCAGAGTGAATACATGCTGCCTCCAGAGTAAAGAAGAAGCTGGTACCTTCGTGCAATACGCTGGTTGCCCATACTTTACCACTATTGAGTTCCACGAATTCCTTACAAAGGATAAGACCTAATCCAGTGCCAGCCTCGTTGGAAGTTCCCGGAGTGGTGAATATCTCGCTTCCAAATAGCCGACTCAAACTATCGGATGACATTCCCACTCCGGTATCCTTAACCTCAACCACAGCTTCGTTTGCAGCCATTGTAGCTGAAATGCTAATGCTGTCACCTGCTATGCAAAACTTCACTGCATTTGACATCAGGTTACGTATTACAAGTGCAACCATATCATAATCAGCAAATACATAACAGTTTGCGGCAACGTTATTCTTCATAATTATGCCCTTTGTCCGAGCCTGTTCCTTGAGTAAGTTAACTTTATCTTCAACTAATTCCTGCAGGTTTACTTGCACTTTAGTTACCTTAACTCGTTGCATTTGGTATCGTGCCCAATTCAGCAAGTTTTCGAGTAATGAGGATGTATGGCTCACATTTTCACTTAATGCCTGAATGGCAACCTTAAAGTCATCATCGGAGATGTATCCTGAATTGGCAACGTTTAGCAGAGTTACAAGCGAACTTAGCGGGCTGCGAAGGTCATGGGCAATGATTGAAAAGAGCTTCGTTTTTTGATCGTTAATAACCTTAAGCTCCTCCGCTTGCGTCTGTATCTCTATATTCTGACGAACAATCTCATCATTGCGAAGCCTTAGCAATATATTTGCACGCCTTTTAGAACGATAACCATAATATATGAGTGAAGCAAATAGTAGTGATACAATAATTATAAGTATGTAGACCCACCTCATAAGGTTCTGCTTTGCAATTATGGCCTCCTTGAGCATGCGATCCTTGTTGAGCAACTCAATTTGTAGCTGCATTTCACGGGATACTTGTTGGGCCTTTTCCAGACTCTTCTGGTTCTCTGCCAACTCCTTTTCCGTTAATTGTTTAGCGGCAACAACCTCCTGAACCTTTTGATGCGCCTGCTCCACCCTTTGATTGGCATTCAATTCATTTGCTGCCATTTGCTGCTGTTGAATTTTTTTGGTTACGGCAGTATACAGTTCAAAGTAATCGGCAGTTTTCTTCCTATCCCCCATCTTTTCGGCAATTCTACTCGAAAGGGAGTAGCATGACTGCAGAAGTGGCAAGCTGGTGAGCTGAGTTGCAATACTGGTAGCCTCATCTGCATTTTGTTTTGCATCGGCATACTTTCCCTGCTCAAACAGTACGTTGGATATGCTAACCAGCATGGTTGCTAAATCGGATTTCCGCCCAGCTTTCCGGGCAAGGTCAATACCATCATTAAAATATGCGGAAGCTTCAGAAAATTCACCTTGCTCATAGGCGAGCATGCCCAGCTGATTTTCGAGAATAAGAATTCCGTTGGTATTCCCCAAGATACGGCTATATTTCAATGCACTTTGTAGCAGATCGGTTGCCTGCTTTGTCATACCATACATCAGGTATCCTTGGGCAGCCTGATTGTAAAGCATCACTGCCTGGTTATAGTCTCCACTCCCCTGCCTTTCATTGGCCTGAGAAACCATTAATTGAAGTTCCTTTGCCTTCTCCGCCGAAATAGTTCCCTTCTGTGCAGAGGCCACCCCACTCAAGGTTGCCAACATCATTATGGATACAATAACCTTACGCCACATGTCTTACCTTATTAAGCTTCGTCATAATCCTTAAAGTGCCAACTTTCTCTCGGGTGAATGCAAATTGTAAATCCAACATCTTCATTGCAATCATTTGTATTCCATCCAAAATTAAAAAACTAAGAAGCAAACCAAGCCAGTGATAAAAAAATGACCACTATGACTACCAATTTATGATGCTTCGTAGCGAAATCGATTGCTACTACACAATCATACGGTAGCTGCACCTCACCGTTTTGTAAGTTTTACCTGCGGGCCTAAAGAGAGGATTAAACGACGGTTCTTTTTGACTAAGCAATGGTAATTATTCGGGAAAAGAACAATTGGATTGTTGAGCAATCGGGGGATTGGTGCAGTTTTGGTCGAAATAGCTGATGAGATGAAAAAATGGCTATGGATTATGGGTGTAGGACAACATGAAGAAGCCAAACAAGAACAGAGGGAAGCAATTTGGTGAAACCTAGTCAGTAAAAAAAATGAGTAACCTATCTCCCAATCACCACTTTTGGTCCGAGGTGGCGCGGCTGAGCATTGAACCATATGTCGATTATAACCTTTACGCGTGCGAAGTACTCCCGCACTCTGGTCCTAAATCCATCATAGGCATCCACATCTTTGGCATTGAAGGCAATGGCAGCAATTCCTTTGTTGCGGGCAATATACAGGGCACGCTGATTATGGAACCGCTGGGAAATGATTGTAATGCTATCGATACCAAAGACTTCCTTGCTCCGAACCACCGAATCGAAAGTTCGGATACCGGCATAG
>DATKVT010000045.1 GCA_035529935.1 Williamwhitmania sp.
CCAGCTGGGTTTTTTACCGCTTTTATCAACCACCTTGGGCTGCGCAAATGCAACTACCCCGGCTAGCAGAAAAAGTGTGATGCATGTAAACTTTTTCATCCGCAATAAATTTAAAAGGTTTCACGATTCTAATCGTACGGATAACCTGCCTGTAGGCAGATTGAAGACATCCACACATCAGGACAAGAAAGAAAATTCGTGTCCAAATGGTTATGAGAATGAATAAAAAAAGCTCAGCAATACCCAGTTGGGGCAGCTGAGCTCTTTTTTAGTTTGATGAACTATTTCTGATCATTAGCCAGCTTATCCATCTCCTCGTTAAATACCTGCTCATATTTACTTTTGTCGTAATCGAGCTGCAACTTTTGGTCCTTGGAGATCTTGTCTTTAATGTTGTTCAGGAGATCGTCCTTACTAACCTCAACGGCCATGTAGGTTGTGTACTTCCCATCCTTGGTGAAAGTTTTGGAACAAACGGTAGCAACGTTATTCAACTGTTGATTTACAACGTCTCTGGTCATCTGCTCAAACTTTTCCTCAAATTGGGTTGCGTCACTAATCTGGCGTTCGTTGGTATAACGATCGGAAACCGATTTCAGGGTCCTATTAATAGAGGCAGCTAAGTTGGCGCTAGCGTCAAGGTTAGCCTTTCTCTTAGCAGTAGATTGGTCCTGGCTGGTTCCAATACCGGTGCCACGGAAAAATTTCGAGTCGCTGTGGAAGTCAGCATCGCTGCAAGGAGTAACCACTTCCTTCATATCGTCGGATGGTTTTACCACAGCTTGCTGTGACTTACAAGAAGCCATTGAGAAAAGGGCAATGGCTGCAATTGCAAGGCCTAAATTTCTGAGAACATTCTTTTTCATAGCGCTAAATTTAAATATGGTTGAGTAAAGTTAGAAACTTTTTTGTTTTTCTTGCTTGAAAATTATTAAGCGTAACAAAATTAGTGGTAAAGCCAAGCCCAGCTTGCGTCAGAGTGTGAAGCCCAATTATTACTGGCCCAGGCGGTTCCTATGTCGTGCACGTTTTGTAACTTCTGTTTTTGTAAGTCCACACTGTCGTCGTACTTCTTCATCTTGAAATCCCACATTTTACCATCCTCCGTGAGCTTCGCCTTAATCTCATCGGCAAGTGCTTGGGCTTCGGTGTAACAGCTGGCATCGGGCGTAATCTTTCCAAGACTTTCGGCGGCCTTATCGCTCTCAAGATTTGCCCAAGCAGCTTTGGCTGCAGCAATGTTTTGACCGCAGGTATAATCCTCATACTGCTTATAAATTTCTACCGAGAGATCCATGCAGCGATCATAGCATTCGCGACAAACATCGGGCACCGCAGATAGCCTAAAGATAGCTTCTTCATACTTTTTTTGTCCAGCAAGAGCCTGCGCGTTTTTCATAATTACGTCGCACTGGGAGTTATAATACTCAATAATCTTTCCCTTTCCTTGCTCGATAAAGCCCTTAAACTGCCCCATCTTAGGGTTGATGTTCTTTACTGCCATGATGTAGGCCTTATCCTCCGACTGACCTACCCCTTTAAACTGAACCGAGGTTTGGCTGAAAATTGTTTGGGCAACAGCGTCTACCACATAGAATGTGAATTCCAGTGTTACCACCTGTTGAGGTGGTGCTGTTGGGGTTATATCTTTGGTAACCACACTAATGGCTGGAACAATAAAAAATCTAGAGCCAAACTCTGAGGCACCAAGACCGTTTTGGGTAGTAATTTGGCGGAGCTTATTCAGAAGCATGCTTTTTGCTCCTTCCGGAATATTACCGGCCTGATCGGGAACAACGGTGGCAATGGCAAGTCGTCCAGAATCGTCGGACTTACCCAGCGAGTTCTGCCCAAAAGAAGTTCCCATACATACTAACCCAAGGGCAACAGTTATTAGCAATTTTTTCATTGTTTTCGTTTTTTAGTTTTAAAGGCGGATTGATAATCCAAGACCTATTCTCTATTTTTCTCCGATAATAAGCCAAGCTTCACCAAGTCCACGCATGTATACCTTGCTAGTAAGGTTAAACGGAGGTCCTGACAAATACTTTCTGAGGTTAGACACAAAGGCGCGGGTGTCGATAGCACGTTCTCGACCTTTATCATCAGTTATGGTCATAGGTATGCGAACTTGCTCGTAGCGCGCCATGGTTGCTGTAGCGTCGGTATTGCTGTAGCGACCATTCTTGCAATTGTCGTCCATCCAATGGTTAATGGCCTCAAGCAACTCAAGAGTTTCACCATTCACCTCATATTCGGTTTCTAGGTCATCAGTTGCGCTATCCCACATCTTCACCAACACCTTCACCTCACGACCATTTGCAAACATGTCGTCGAAATGGCTTTGCAGCTGCGTGTTGAAGTTGTCGAGGTGAGCAAGTACAGCCTCCTCCAGCAAAACAGGAAGTGCTGCTGAAAAGGATGGATTACCAGTTCCGGATGCACCAGCCACCTGTTTATCGCTGTATGCGTCGAGTCCTTGAAGATTAAAGGTTACTGATTTTTTAGGACCAGTTTGGTTTACCGTCCAGGTTACTTGTAACCAGATGTCGGCCTTGGCAACCTTTTTCAACTTATCAATGGGGCTTTCGCTAATACCAGCCCCACTTTTGCTGCTGAGCATTGCCTCTTCAGCCGATTCGTTCTCCAGCGATTTAAGGGAAGATTCTAGGTTTTTTAGGGGGAATCCCCTATCAGCCATCAGCTCGTTGATTTTGCTAATTACCAATAAAAGGTCAGCATTTTCCTGGAGTGCTCTTTTGTAGTCTGGGACTTTAACCTTTACTCCTTGGTTGTCGTACTCTAGCATGTAGCCATTTTGGTTACACCACACGTCGCTCGGAACCACCATGAGGATGGGTTTCTTTGCTTGCGAAAAACCAAATGTCGATAATCCAAAGATCATCAATAGCACAAGGCTTAATGTTTTCATTTTGTTACCCATAGCGATATTTTTATAAAAACACAGTTATTAAAATTTTTAAATGTGCTGTAAGCGATTCTTTTGTGATCTATTTCTCACATTCCTTCCCACGAGCAATAGCTTAATTCATCACAAAATCAGAGCCGTTACAACATTAAAATCCTGAATCAAGGCTTCGAACAATGCCGGCATTTTCCAGCGCTTTTCTAAGTTTTGCAACATCTACAGATACTATCACGCCAATTTTATACTCTTTACCAACTTTCATGATGTCCTCTGGTGCAATAGAGCCATCGCCTGCAATGTTCACATATTTTAGGTAATCACCGCCATCGGCGAAGAATGGGGTGAAAAAATCTGCCTTTGAATCCTCCAGACTGGGGTCGGCAGCCAATGGCTTCTGACCCGGAACACCCGGTTTGCCAACAAATCCCTTAAAGATGACACCATGAACGGCATTTTTCTTTGCCTGCTCAATGGCAACATTGGGTTTCTTTGAATAAGACCACACCTTAATTAAATAGGTACCCTGAGTTCCCGTATTAACAGCCTCTATCTCATACCTGAAGTTTTCGGTGTCTCTATTTGCTTTTTTCTTCGCCTGTGCTGAAGTTGAATAGGAGATTGTGACCAGCAAAGCACTAATCAAACTCGCAATTTTCAGATACATTTTCATCGTCGTAAAAGTTTTAGATTCAAGGAAATTGATTAAGAAGTTTGGTGAATATTACGAATAAATCTCAATTGAAATGACACCTCGATTGAGATCCATACAGTTACTTTATTTGGCGAATGAGCATTCCTGGATAAAATTTACTCCCGCCCTCAAACAGAGTGCGATCGATAACTGGTTTGTCTGTATTTGTGCTATCTGCGGCTTGCTCCTCAGCCACCATGTACCGGTTATCCCAAATTTGATCCCCAACTCGAATAACACCCTTGCGCACATACTTTGTTTTGCCCAAATCATCAATGGTTTGCTCCAGCACCTCATACTTATCACCCTTTTGCAGCCCCTCCTTCAGTCCAATTTTAGCAGAAAGTGGATCAACGGTAAAGAGTGGTGTTTTTGTTTTGAACACATCGTGAGCCCGTTGCAACTTTGCAATTACGGCATCAACTGCCTTGATTGTGGCAATTCGAACCAGCTCCTCCTCGCTCTTTTTAGTGAATATGCTTGACTGCAGGTCGGCCCATGCTTTATCAAACCCAACCAGTTCGAGCCTAAATAAACTAGTAGTATCGAATGCCGCAACTTTTTCTGGAGACCTATTCAAAGAGTCAACCCAGTAATTTTGGTAAAACACTGCTGCAGTAGAGTCATTCCATGTAAGTTTATAAAGATATGAGTTTGCTTGTATCACATATCCTTTTGAAGCCACGGTAGCAGCAGCGTTACCGACTTTGGCAGCAACCTGAGCATATTGTCCACCATACTTTTGGAGTAGTGCTAGCCCACGCTTAGCAGCACCCATAACCTCCTCCTTGCTAACGTATTTAAAGCGAGTAACTACCACAAAAGTATTTCCAATAAGCTCCTCACCCGCGTCCGAAAGTAGTGCTGTTCCCCGTGCAGACGATTTGGCAATACTTGCCTGCATCTCCGTTGCATCGTACTGGCCTCTATCGGCAATAAGGTTCATATCGAAGTCGCCGAGGCTATCGCGGTCAAACCATTTGGCAACCAGCTGCGGCGCAATCCTGTTAGCGTTAAAAAATTTCTGTATTATTGCAGGCAGATCCTGAGTATTTGTGGTGTCAACAAGGCCACCCGATGTGCTTGACAACAAAGTTTTACCAAACGTTTTGCCAACATTGTCCTTTTTAGCTGTTTTCTCCTCGGGGCTCAAGGGATAATCTTTAGGGCTAAATGCCCGTATTGACAACGTTTGATTATTGAACTTATCTGGGATCGGAGCGGTTTCGAAGCAATGCTTAATGGTATCAGCCATTACAAGCCCCGCATCATCAATCATCAATGTATAAATGGAACTTCGCCTATACTTAACACTTTGAAGCTGCTTATCATCCTTGCTGATTGTTTGAGCGAAGATAGAATTCACCATCAACAAGCTAGAGATCATGAAAAGTAAAGTTTTTGCTCTCATATACCATATATTAAGTTATTAAAACATCTTTGTTTTTGCATAATAAGCAGTGGCTCAAATTTCTATAAATTGACTCAGCCACTTTAAAATCTAGGGCTAATGCGTCAAAATTATTTAAGAAATTCGCAACCCCAGCGAAAGATATCACAATCAATATTGAAAGATACGGCATTTTGCACTTATCTAACCCCTTCAATTACAAAATAAAATTCGGCGCATACTAGCTGGCAGGCTGTAATAAAGCAAAATTCACATATTCCATCGAGTAGAATCTCAATATTATACACATGTAACCAAAGGTACAAATTCAGGGTCGCGAATAAAGGAATCAACATAATCTAGGCTGATTTTCATCCTGTAATATCTATAGAGTGCCTGATGAAGGTTGCTGTGAAGGGCAAAAAAAGAGGCGCCCAAAAGAGCGCCTCCTAAAATATTATTGAGATTGTCCTACTTCAACTTTTCAGCCTTACGAGAGGCATAGCTGATTTTAAGCGCAGACGCCTTACGGAGTTCCTGCTTAAGGTCGGTTACAATTCCCATACGGGTGTTCTCATCAACCTTTAACGAGATTGTTAAGTACGCCTTTTCGGCTTCATTGAGTTTGTCACGCTCAGAGGCCACAAAATCACGAATATCGTTAAGGTTCTTAAAAACATCGTTAAGCTGAATGCGTGGTTCAGTTCCGTATAAAGCGGTGAACTGCTTTAGTGGGGGACCCACGTAGATGTAACTCACGAGCGATTTCTTCTCGAGCTTTGTCACTTCTGTAGCTTCAGGAAGCGTAAGCTTTACCATGAGCGATACCTCCCTCATGGATGTACTTACCATGAAAAAGAATAGCAACATGAATACAATGTCGGGAAGAGACGCAGTTGATAGAGCTGGCGTTTCCTTTTTACCTTCTTTTCTAAACTTTGCCATAGCTACTGAATGTTTTTAGGTTCTGCCTCAGAAATGCGCTGAGGATAAACATCTTTCACGATATCCTGCTCCTCTGTGGTAAGATTGTCATACTTCTTGCCAAATCTTGACCTTGCAAAGTCATCACGAAGTTCATTGTAGGCGGCCACTAACTCATTTTGTACCATCATGTACATTTTGTAACTAGTACCTCTATCGTTTTGGAGGGAAACAACACCCCTCGAAACAGGCCAGGGACCTAACCCCTTGATATCCTCTGTTTTCTTTTCAGAGAGATTTGGCTCGTCGTTAGGGTTTTCCACGAATTCCTTGGTTTTATCACGGAGCATGTGGATGTCCATTGGCTGACCATTTACCAGCAACTGATCGTACTTGTTCACCAACACAATGAAAACATTGCGTTCTTTAACCTTAGTATTATCCTGTTTCTGATGAGGATCAGGCATTGGTGGCAACATGCGCGATAGACCGGAATCAACATTCATGGTAGTTGCCATCAGGAAGAAGATGAGCAACAAGAACGCGATATCAGCCATAGACCCAGCATTAATCTCCTCTACTTTTCTAGCCATATCTGTAGATAAGTTTATCAGGTTTAACGATTCAAGCAACAGCTTGATCGCGGAGTATTAGCGGAATAAGTCCCTAACCTCAGTATAAACAATGCTACCTACTGCACACGCAGCAAGAAGGTAGAGAGAAATAACGCTAGTGTCAACAAACCTCAAGGTTACTGGGGCATCGTTAGCTGGATTTGCAATGGAAAATGGCAACTGTGCCGATGAAGACAACAGGAAGGCCACCACAAACAAAAGTACTAACGCGCCTAAGCCAAGTAGTGTTTTCTTGGAGTTTGTAGGATTAACGATCATGTTCACAATAGGGAAGATGATAGCCAAACCAATGGCAATGGCGAAATAAACATAAGCCAAGCCAAGGAATAGCTCCAGATCAATCACACCAACCAGAAAAAGAACAGGTGTAACAGCTGATAACCCTAGCAGAACATATTTAATGGCAGCTTTAACGGTTTCAGACATGTCAAACTATTTTTTAAGGTTGTGTTTTGCAAGAATATCGATTAAAGAAATAGAAGCATCTTCCATTTCATTAACGAGTGTGTCAATTTTGGAGATAATGTAGTTGTAGAATAACTGAAGAATCATAGCTACAATAAGACCACCTACAGTGGTGATAAGAGCAACCTTGATACCTCCTGCAACCAATGCGGGGCTGATGTCACCGGCAGCTTGAATGTTGTCGAATGCACCAATCATACCTACTACTGTTCCCAAGAATCCTAACATAGGAGAAAGGGTGATGAACAGTGAAATCCAGGTTAACCCGCTTTCCATACGACCCATTTGAACTGAACCATAGGAAACTACCGATTTCTCTACAACATCAAGACCTTCGTGCATTCTATCCAGCCCTTGGAAGAAAATGCTGGCAACAGGTCCTTTCGTATTGCGGCAAATTTCCTTAGCAGCTTCAATACCACCACTCTGTAAAGCATCCTCAATTCTGGAAAGAAGTTTTTTGGTGTTGGTAGTGGCCAAGTTTAGATAGATAATTCTCTCGATAGCCAGTGCCAAACCTATGATCAAGCAGAGTAGAATTGGGGTCATCCACGGCACACCACCTTCGATAAATTTCATTTTTATCTGCTGGCGAACAGTTGTCTCCTGATCAGCGGGGGTAGCTGCTGCTGCAGATGCTCCTACCTTGGCAGTATCAACCTTTTGCGTAACAGTGGCAGTGTCCTTTTTAGCTGCATCGTTCTGAGCATAGGTGGAAGTTGCTCCAAAAGTAAGCATTCCCAGAAGTGCTACAAATCCAAATAGTTTTCTCATGATTTGTTGATGTTAGGTTTTAAACGTTTGGGTTTTCTGTGTATTATTAACTTTTTTCAACTTAGTTGCTTATTCAGCGCGGAGAGGGCGGGATTCGAACCCGCGATACGCTTGTGGCATATACACACTTTCCAGGCGTGCGCCTTCGACCACTCGGCCACCTCTCCAATCCAAATTCTCGTTTAAATTAAGTGCGCAAATTACAATTTTTTTTTTTAATGCCAACCTCTACTCACTTATTTCACCGCTTATTGATTTATCCAGCTGCTGCTTTATCTCCTCGGCGGTAAGGTTTTGACCAAGAAGAAACATTAGCTTGGCAACGGCAGCCTCTGTAGTGATGTCATACCCACTTCTTACTCCAATCTTTTTAAGTAAGATACCCGTATCATACTTTTCCATATCTACACTACCGGCATGGCACTGAGTTACATTAAGCACCACGATACCCTGTTCCACTGCTTGCCCAACTCTTTCGAGAAACCATGGTGAAGTTGGGGCGTTACCAGACCCAAATGTCTCCAAAATTGCTGCCTTTAATCCGCTTATGGACAATACGCCATCAACAACCGCTGGTGTAATACCCGGAAAGATTTTAAGGATTGCAATATTAGTGTCCAAATTTGTATACGTTTTTAACTCGCGAAGTCCCGTTGGGTAGCTAATATAGGCATGGTTATACCTTATATTAATACCGGCCTCAGCAAGTGGAGGATAGTTGTCGCTGCGAAATGCGTTGAAATGGTCGGCATTATGCTTGATAGTTCTGTTCCCTCGAAATAGCCTGTTTTCAAAAAAAACGCAAACCTCCGGGACTAAAGGCTGACCATTCTTTCTAGCAGCAGCTATCTCTATGGCCGAAACGAGATTTTCCTTACCATCTGTACGAAGGGTTCCAATCGGAAGCTGTGAACCTGTTAATATTATAGGCTTATCAAGATTCTGAATCATAAAGCTGAGGGCCGAAGCCGTGTAAGACATGGTATCTGTGCCATGCAAAATCACAAACCCATCGTAGTGGTGATAGTTGCTGCTGACAATCTCCACCAGCCTAACCCAAAAATCGGGCTGTATATTGGAGGAATCCACCAGTGGCGAAAAGGATACGGTTTCAATTTTAAAACCAAACTTTTTTAACTCCGGAACTTCCTCCTCAATTTGCTCAAAGTTAAAAGGAGCAAGGGAACCCGTTTCAGGATTGTGCTTCATTCCGATGGTTCCACCCGTGTAAATCACCAAAATTGAAGATGCTGTGCTTCCTTCCATATGCTCGGCAAGTTATAAATTGAATAGTTGAATTGCATTCCCCGTGGTCATCTCTTCAACCCTTTCAAAGGTTGTTGCCTTGTATGTGGCTAAAGATTTGGCAATCAATGGAATGTAAGCTGAACTGTTTCGCTTACCTCGGTGGGGCACTGGGGCGAGGTAGGGTGAATCTGTTTCCAAGACAATTTCTTCAATTGGAATCTCTTGCACGGTATCCTTTAGATTTGAGTTTTTAAAAGTAAGCACGCCTCCTATTCCAAAGTAAAATCCACCAAAATTTCGTATCCAGTTCACCTCAACTAATCCTCCTGAAAAACTATGAAATACGCCAGTTAATCCTCTTCCACGAAAAGAGTTGAGAACGTCAAATATTTCAGCAAAAGCATCCCTGCTGTGTATAATTACGGGGAGATGCTGGTGAAGAGCCAACTCCAGCTGCAACGAAAAGGCATCCTTTTGCTCATTCAGGTAAGTCTTATCCCAGTATAAATCTATGCCTATTTCTCCAATGGCCACAAATTCGTCCGTCTTTATTTTACTGATTATCATTTCAAGACAGGATTGGGATTCACCATTGACTGAGGTTGGATGGAGCCCAATTGCTGCCGAACAACTTGAAAATATATGCGTTACGTTAAGTAGCGGTTCAATGCTATCGCAATCCACGTTGGGAAGAATAAACCTTCCCACACCCTGCTGTTGGGCGGTTGCAATAACTTCCTCCAAATCCTGAGCAAAATCAGGCAGATACAAGTGTGTGTGAGTATCAATCAGCATAGCCAGTAAATGGGTTACAAACTTAGTAAAAGTTGGCAACTTCGCTAACGTCTCACCAAACCATAGAGTTTCCCTGGAAAACTCTTTACAATCCCTGAAAATTCAAGGTTTAGAAGCAACCCAGAAACCTTGCTCACTGGCATCTGTGCTTTAATGGCCAGCGTATCAAGGTTCTCTTTCTCCTGATTGCCAAGCAACTCAACTAGCTGCTGCTCCTCCTTTGTTAGCTCAACAAAAAGAACTGGCTGAACAGGGTGTTTAACAACATCCGTTTCGGAAGTCCACCCCATAAGCTGAGAGATATCTTTTGCCGACCCAACCAAGGCAGCCTTATTAGTCCGAATCATCTCATTGCATCCTTCAGAATATTTATCGCCAACTCTTCCTGGAACAGCAGCAACATCGCGGCTATAGGAGTTGGCTATGTCGGCGGTTATAAGAGCTCCGCCTTTAGACCCTGATTCCACAACCAGCGTTAAGTCACTAAGCCCAGCGATTATCCTGTTTCGTTTAATAAAATTTTGCCGATCAGCCTTGGTTTCCGAAGGGAAATCGCTGACAAGAGCTCCATTAGACATAATTTCCTTGGCCGTATTTCTATGCTCTGAAGGGTAAATGGTGTCGAGGCTATGGCCTAGAACAGCAACTGTTTTGAGCCCATGCTTCAAGGCGGCCCTGTGCGCGCAAATATCAATACCAAAGGCGAGGCCACTAACAACCAAAGGCGAGTGACCTTCGCTAACTAGGTCGGAAAGAATTTGCTCACAGGTAGTTTTACCGTAGTCTGTAGCGCTACGTGTTCCAACTACAGCCATAATCTTCCGGGCATTCAGGTCAACTTCTCCCTTGAGAAAAAAAACAACCGGTCCATCTTCACACGCTTTTAAACGCTCAGGATAATTCTTTTCAACATACACATATGCAGAAATACTAAACCGCTCAATAAATGTCACCTCTTTTTCAGCCCGTTCAAGCACCTTCTGCTGGGCGATAGACTTAGCAAGCAGGTCGCCAATTCCGGGTATTTTGAGCAGATTGGCCTTCTTCTCCTTAAACACAGCCTCTGCACCACCACAATACGCAATTAACTTCTTGGCATTTATACTCCCAATGCCAGGAATCATATCGATAGCAATGTAGTAGCGTAAATCTTCAGAGCGCATTTTAACCCAAGCCCTTGTTTTTAATAATTACGGAATTAAGTACATGCAGCAACTTGTCTCGCTTAGTACGTCCAAGTAGCGAAACGCTAATAGGCGGATACTTAGCCACCTTCGACCCAATCCTTTGGTGGAGAATCAGCCTCCATCTTTTGTTGAAAAAGCTTTTTTCAACCGTTAAGTTTATCAGCGCATCTAAGCCAATTTCAATACTTTTTCTTTCCTCACCCAGCATCCGCATCGAAAAGTAACGAAAAATAATAACCCCCTTCTCCACGGTAAAATATACATAGCTGGCATCGATCATGTAGTGGTAAAAGAGAAAGAGTAGGTAGGCCACCAAAGGGACCCCAACCATAAACCACTTAGATATTCCAAAAACTGGCTCATCAAGCGGGTAAAGATAAAAGAGAAGCATAACCCATCCACCCAAAACAATTGCATAGGAGATTCGCTGTATCTTATAAACTGTGGTTTCCTTTACATTCTCAATTTCCATATTCGTAGTTTATTTGACCATGACTAGTATCCTTTAATTCGAGGGGCTTCGATTCTATGTTGGGCTCTGACCATGAATTCAACGCTATTGATAAATTCATCTTATAAAGTAACAAAATTACCATCTCAACTCAAAACGATAAAACAGTGAGGTGACACACTTTTTTATAATTTTAGTACAGCAGCTAGTTACTTCGTCAGCTCAGCAGTCGCTCATCGAATGACTTATCTGTTTTATAAAATTGGTCTTTAGCAATCTATAATTAAAGGTTAGCTGAAGCGCAAGTTTACCCTAATCCAACTCCTAAAGGCATAATTATATTCTGTCGGTCAGAAACGCTGCGTTTTTTATTTCTACATATCGCTGTTTAACTGGCCATTGTCATGTTTTTTTGGTAAAATATCTTGTAAAAGGTATAATGGTGTACTATATTTTTTATTTTTGGAAGTTGGCAAAAAGTTGTTTTACTAAGGGTTTAAACCATGCTAAAGTATTATGTAACAAAAGAAGATAATACCCTCAATAGTGAGGTTTCCCTATCGGCATCGCGACGGTACACCAACCGCACGCTGACCTTTAGAGCGCTTTACAATAAGGGTACTGATACCAAAAATGACCCGGCAAACTCCGTTCCGGATAATATTGACTTCCTCGACCAAGACCTGAAAGCTGGAATAAAATCCATTGCCAAGGGGAAATCGGGTGTAGCGATGCACTTTATCAAGCATTTCTTCAGAAAATACCAAGGAGAATGGATTATTGCAGGCTCCGAGAAGTTGAACAACAAAGCTGTTAACGACTTGGTTGAAATCCTTGCCGAAGGTGGCACAAACATTAAGTATGTGGAACTTACCGGCGTTTCCGTTGTAAAAATTATCGGCAGAAGCCTCAAGGGGCCCATATCCAGAGTAGACGGCGTTATTTCCAGTAAATTCATTACCGCATCCCTACTCATTTCGCCCACCCTCTCCGACTCCGCTGCAGAATCGCTCCGAAACGCATTTGTAGGGTCTCCCTATATTCGCCAAAACATCAAACTTTTCAGACACATTGGCATCAATACCGACTGGAACGAAAACGAAATATTGATTGAGCACATTTTTAAGGATGGAAGTATAGTATGCGTTGAGGCCGACTGGGGCAACGCCTCCTACCTTTACGAGATGTTTATCCTTTCTGATTCAAAGAAGTTGGTGGTGAAAGGTCTCAACGTTGATACCTTTCAAAGCGATGGAATTATAAAAGAACTCTTTGAAGAATTTGGGGTAAAAACGGAACCAATTGAGGACGGTGTGGAGCTAACCAAGGTAAAGCGGAAAGTCAAAAAGTATTACCACGACTTTGCAAATAACCCCGACCTTATTCCTTGCTTTACAGTGACCTGCGCATTACTGGGAATTCCATTCAAAATTAAAGGCGTAAATTTAAGAGGACGAGCACCCGAGCGGTCCAAAATGTTGAAGGAGTGCCTTGGTTTCCTTGGTGCAAGCATTGAAACAAAGGAGGAAGATGAAGCCGAAACGGTTATTTTTGATGGCAAGTTAACTATGCCAGAAAAGGGAAGCCAAGTTAATGTCCCAGCCCATAAGGACCATCGATTGGCCATGGCCTTTTCTCCGGCAGCGCTACTGGGTTACAGGGTTGCCATTGAGAGCCCCACACAGGTTAATAAAACTTACACAGCCTACTGGGACGACCTCAGAAAATTGGGATTTTCAATCGAACAAGAATTATAGTAAAAGAAACCGGCACTCGCCGGTTTCTTCCTTTAATCTAAGACAAGTTTCGAAACATTGAATAGGTGAAAGTTTGTTTTGGAGAATTGCTACATTGCATGTAATTTTGTCAGTAGAACAACATCTTGTTCGTCAAAATATTCTGAATAATATTGACGATGATCGACATACAGAGAATTAAGCAACGATTTGGCATTATTGGGGTTAGCACTGGGCTACATCGAGCGCTCGAAGTGGCGGTACAGGTTGCACACACCGATCTGAGCGTTCTCATTTCTGGAGAAAGCGGCACAGGCAAGGAGGTATTTCCCCAGGTAATCCACCAGTTTAGCGCACGTAAGCACGGATCCTACATTGCAGTAAACTGCGGTGCCATTCCCGAAGGGACCATTGATTCTGAACTTTTTGGACATGAAAAAGGATCGTTTACCGGAGCCACCGAAAGCCGTAAAGGTTACTTTGAAGTGGCCGATGGTGGAACCATTTTCCTTGACGAAGTGGCAGAGTTGCCCCTTTCCACCCAGGTCAGGTTGCTCCGCGTGTTAGAAACGGGCGAATTCATGCGGGTTGGATCGTCGAAATCACAAAAAACTAACGTTAGGGTAATCGCTGCAACTAACGTAAACTTGAACCATGCAATTCAGGAGAATCGGTTTCGTGAAGATTTATACTACAGGCTAAACACCGTTCCCATTGCTATTCCACCTCTGCGCGAAAGGGTCGAAGACATACACCTGCTTTTTAGAAAATTTGCGGCTGATTTTGCCGAAAAATATTCAATGCCGGCCATCAACCTCTCCACAGAGGCGAGAAGGATGCTTGAGAATTACAAATGGCCCGGAAACATTCGTCAACTCAAGAATGTAACCGAACAAATTTCGGTTATTGAAGAGAACCGAACAGTTTCGGAGGATACGCTCCGGCTTTACCTCCCTGACTATACTGAGGTAAAGTTGCCGGCCCTATACAAAGGCGTTGATGAACGCACGTTTTCGTCCGAACGCGAAATCCTCTACAAAGTTCTTTTCGACATGAAGAACGATATGAGCGATCTGAAGAAGTTGGTATACGATCTGATGCAAAACCGTTCATCCGATTTTGCAGAATCTGACAAGGCAGTGCTTCTCCAGCGTCTTTATCATACAGTACCCGACACGATGCATGAGTTCAATCACGGCCCAGTTGGCCATGTAGTAGAATCGACCTCAAAAAACAAACATAGCGTTATCGATACTGAAGAGTTTGTAGAAGAGTCTCTATCCCTTGAAGATAAAGAGATTGAGTTTATCAAAAAAGCCCTCGAAAAGCATAAGGGTAAGCGAAAAAATGCGGCTCAAGAGCTTGGCATCTCCGAACGCACGCTCTACCGTAAGCTCAAAGAACATAACCTTGAATAACTTTAACACCATAAAGGAATGAACAATCGCCTCGTCAACATACTCTTTATTGGCCTCACTATAGTTTTGATAACCGGTTCGTGTGCGGTTAAGTACTCCTTCACTGGCGCATCTATTCCACCCGAATCTAAAACTGTAAGCGTAAAGTACTTCAATAACATCTCGCCAAACGTTGATCCTTCGCTGAGCCAAACCCTAACAGAGGCCGTCAAGAATAGATTTGTATCTCAAACCTCCTTGGCTGTTGTGCAAAATGATGGTGACCTCAACTTTGAAGGTCAGATCACTAACTCTACGGTAACCCCGGTAGCAATTCAAGGTAATCAGTACGCCCTCCAAAACAGGCTGACCATTACGGTTCAGGTTAAGTTTACCAATAAAAACAATCCTGAGTTAAACTTCAGCAAATCGTTCTCAGAATACGAAGATTTCCCCTCGACACAAACGCTGCTTCAAGTCCAATCTAGCCTTACAACACTGATAGTAGATAAGCTTGTGGATGATATCTTTAACCAAGCTGTTGCAAATTGGTAACCATGCTAAACACGGAAACATTTTACTCCCTCCTCGCAGGTGATAGAAGCCAATATGGAGAAGCTGCAATATCTTTAGAAGTTCTCCTTAAACAATACCCTTGGTTTGAGATGGGACATGTTCTGCGAGCAGCCCTGCCAAACAGTAGCAGCAACCAGCTAAAAGTAGCTGCAACCTACGCGCAAAACAGGAAGCAGCTGCAACTTTTTATCAATGCTGCTAGTATCTCGCCAAAGAGCACACCCCCAATAGCTGAGTTACCGAATGAACCTCAGGAAACTGGGTCAACTGCTGTTGAAGAAGTCGAACTGCAGGTGGGTCAAGACCTGCTAGAGATTTCGGAGCAGCAGCAAACCGACAAAGTTTTGGATGTTAAGAGCGAGGAACCACCTTTAGCTACATCGGGACCGGAGGTGTTTGAATTGGAGGAGACAGATGCCCCCGTCAACGATGACCTTATTGATGTGTTTCTTAAGACGGCTCCTCGGATTGTACCACCAAAAGAGATTCCCACTGAACAGGAGGATATTTCCATGGACAGCGTTAAAGAACCTAGCGACGTTGCCACAGAATTGCTTGCACAAATCTTTCTTGAGCAGAAGTTATTCGACAAGGCCATTGCAACCTACGAAAAATTATGCTTGAAATATCCGGAAAAAAGTGCTTACTTTGCTGGTCAAATCGAAGAGATAAAGAAACTACTGCTACCGTAACAAAACAAACTCAAGAACATCATGTATACAATTGTATTATTTCTCATTCTTGCGGCCTCCATCTTGTTGGTCTTAGTCGTACTGGCTCAAAATTCAAAAGGAGGAGGACTTGCTTCCAATTTTACTGCATCGAACCAGGTAATGGGTGTTAGAAAGACCGCCGACTTTCTCGAAAAAGCAACATGGACTTTGGCTATTGCACTCTTAGTATTGAGTCTTGTAGCCGTTGTTGCAATTCCAAAGGCCGATCGCCAAAAAGCAACATCAGAAATTGAAAGCCAGGTAGAACAAACAGCACCTCCGGCAGCAACTCCCGACTTTCAAACAACTCCTAAACAAGATAGTAAACCACAGGCACAACCCGCTACTCAGCCGCAGCCTGAAAAGAAATAGCACTTAACGTGTAATCTCACTCAATGTGTCAGTATGTCAGATACTGACACATTTTTTTTATATCACACACAAGAATTGTGATTCCTATGGCTTTGAATTGCTGAGCAAAACCACAACCTGATGTCTCCTCCAGTGGCAGTAAACCAAATTAAGATCAGTCAAAATTACAACCAAAATGATTTGGCATGAATTGTGCCTTATCGTTGCGGAAAAATGTTTAACTAAAATAACGCATACTATGTCAGAGGTTAAAATTAAACCATTAGCAGACAGAGTTCTGGTTGAAGCCAAGGAGGCTGAAGAAAAAACTGCCAGTGGAATTTATATTCCCGACACTGCGAAGGAAAAGCCCCAAAGAGGGACCGTTGTGGCTGTAGGTTCAGGCACCAAAGACATTGCCATGGAAGTTAAAGTTGGCGATGAAGTTCTTTATGGAAAGTATTCCGGCACAGAAATCGCCGTTGACGGCAAGGACTACCTTATCATGAAGCAGTCCGATATTCTTGCAGTTCTCTAGTTACATGAATAGCTAAATCGTAAAAAACAAAAAAAATGGCAAAAGAAATTAAATTCAATATTGAAGCTCGTGACCTTCTTAAAAAAGGTGTTGATGAGCTGGCCGACGCTGTAAAGGTTACCCTCGGACCAAAAGGTCGCAACGTGGTTATCGACAAAAAATTTGGCGCTCCTCAAATTACAAAAGACGGTGTAACCGTTGCAAAGGAGATTGAACTGTCCGATCCATTCGCCAACATGGGCGCCCAAATGGTAAAGGAAGTTGCCTCAAAAACAGCAGATGATGCAGGAGATGGCACAACTACTGCTACCGTACTTGCTCAATCTATTATTAGCGTTGGGCTAAAGAACGTTACTGCTGGCGCAAACCCAATGGATCTTAAAAGAGGTATCGACAAAGCCGTGATCAAGGTAGTTGAGGCCCTTAAGAAGCAGAGCCAGGAAATTGGTGACGAAAGCCTGAAGATTGAGCAGGTTAGCACCATTTCGGCCAACAACGACAGCACCATTGGCAAGCTTATTGCTGAAGCCATGGGCAAAGTAAAGCGCGAAGGCGTTATCACCGTTGAGGAAAGTAAGGGTATTGAAACTTACGTTGAGGTAGTTGAAGGAATGCAATTCGACCGCGGATATATTTCGCCCTACTTCATCACCGATGCCGACAAGATGGAGGCAACCCTCGAAAGCCCAATGATTCTTATCACCGATAAGAAAGTTAGCACCATGAAAGACTTGCTCCCAATTCTTGAACCAATTGCTCAGGGAGGTCATTCACTGCTAATAATTGCAGAAGACATTGATGGCGAAGCTCTTGCAACATTGGTTGTGAATAAGCTGCGTGGATCGCTCAAAATTG
Source organism: Williamwhitmania sp. (assembly GCA_035529935.1). Classification (NCBI taxonomy): domain Bacteria; kingdom Pseudomonadati; phylum Bacteroidota; class Bacteroidia; order Bacteroidales; family Williamwhitmaniaceae; genus Williamwhitmania; species Williamwhitmania sp. The sequence goes on from DATKVT010000045.1 coordinate 17,656, forward strand.
CAGCAGTTAAGGCTCCTGGTTTTGGCGATCGTCGTAAGGAAATGCTTGAAGACATTGCCGTACTGACCGGAGGTGTTGTGATTTCTGAAGAAAAAGGACTTCGCCTTGACGCTGCCAAGATCGAAATGCTTGGACGTGCCGAAAAGATAACCATCAACAAGGAGAATACCACCGTAGTAAATGGTGCTGGCGATAAGGCTGGTATAAAGCAGCGTGTGGCCCAGATTAAGGTTCAAATTGAAAACACCACCAGCGACTACGACCGTGAAAAGTTACAGGAGCGCTTGGCCAAGTTGGCAGGTGGCGTAGCCGTTCTATACGTAGGTGCCGCCTCAGAGGTTGAAATGAAGGAAAAGAAGGACCGTGTTGACGATGCCCTTAGCGCAACCCGCGCTGCCGTTGAGGAAGGCATTGTTCCCGGAGGTGGTGTTGCATACATCCGCGCTATTGAAGCTCTTGAGAACCAAAAGGGTGATAACGATGACGAGACTACTGGAATCCTAATTGTTAAGAGAGCCATTGAAGAACCTCTCCGCCAAATTGTGATTAATGCAGGTCTTGAGGGATCGGTTATCGTTCAGAAGGTTAAGGAAGGTAAGGGCGACTTTGGCTACAATGCCCGCACTGACAAATACGAAAACCTATTCAAGAGCGGTGTTATCGATCCAACAAAGGTTACCCGCATTGCATTGGAAAATGCAGCATCAATTGCAGGCATGTTCCTTACTACCGAGTGCGTACTTGTCGACAAAAAAGAAGACAACGCTATGCCTCCAATGAACCCAGGAATGGGTGGCATGGGTGGTATGATGTAATCGACTCCATAATATTTGATAAAATGGATATCCAACTGGGTATCCGTTTTTTTTGCTACCTCAGCAACCAGCTAATTGCTGCAGGAAACTCCCGTTTCCAATATTGCTCGTTATGCTTCCCATCGCTGGAGACAGAGACAACCAAATTCCTTTTTCTTGGCCCCTTCTGCTTTAGCACTTCTATCACCTTGAGCATATCCGAAACCATAGTTGCACTTTCGGGTTGACCTCCATAGAAGTAATAACGCTGCTTGGGATTAAGAATACAGCTATTTAACCAAGAATATATGCTATCGCTAAACCAGATGGAAGGGCTAAAAATTAGTGCACCACCAATTACATTTGGATATTTTGTGGCGATATAGAGAGAGATCAGTCCACCCAGCGAACTCCCTCCAACAAATGTTCCTTTCGGTTCCGGAATTGTTCTAAAAGCGCTATCAATAGCAGGTTTTAGTGTCGCCACCACAAACTGAGCGTAAAGATCACCCCTGCCACCCTTCTTCAATTCCACGTTCTGCCAAGGTGTGAGTTCTTCAATTCGAAAATCCCCACCATTGTCTATACCAACTACAATACAGCTGATTCTAACCGCTTTATACAAACTATCAAGCGATTCATCCACACCCCACTCCCCCGAAAATGCAGTTAAAACATCAAATAGGTTCTGCCCATCCTGCATGTAAACCACCGGATAGCGCTTGCCTGAAGTTGCATAGTCGGGTGGCAGGTAGACCCGAATGGTTCGCGTTCGGTTGAATTGCGGCATATAGAAATCGGTTTCCCAAACCGAAACGTTTTTGGATGCTGTTGAGCGAGCTGGTGATGCTTCAAAATAATCGCTCCAACCTGAAACGTTGAGCGTTGCTGTATCACCTTTGCTAAAATCCACCTGACAGTTTTCTACCGCTGTTCCAGTTCCCGAAACCTCTACCTTTTTCCAACTCCCACGCGTAACCTTACATTCAAATGTTGTAGGGATATCAGTTTTAGCTAAAATGTAGGTGATGCTATCTACCCGTCTAAATAAAAATGCGGTATCGTGTGGATTCCAATCGTTTTGGCCTCCTGCCAAAAAAAGTGAATCGCTGAAGGATATCGGTTTAATAACCTTGACTACCAAAACTCGTTGGGCAAAGGAGGTGGATACCAAAAGCATTTGGATTAGAGCAATGGGTATCAAACTGTTTACAAATCTCATCATCGTTGTCTTAACAAAACACCAAATAAAACCATCAATTGATAATTCTTCGCTAAAGTAATCAATCCATATAAGTCCAATACATCCAGCCCTATTCAATCAGAGCTTCATTCCAAAATATTTTACCTCCCCCAGAATCAAGAGAATTTTGGCAAAATGGTATCACTGGGAAGCAAGGTCATTTTACTTGGTGTTGAAAAATTTCCAATGTTTTGAATATCTTTGTACGCTTAACATCCAGTGTTTTCGAGGAATAGTAATGAGGTTCAAGGAATGATTCGGGCAATACGCCTGCTATTGATGGACTCAACTGCACTGGGGCCGTTATTAAATTGAAGTAATTAATAGTTAATGGAAGATATTAGAAATTTCTGCATCATTGCCCACATCGACCATGGGAAGAGCACTCTGGCTGACAGAATGCTTCAGCTAACCAAAACCCTAACCGACAGAGAGTTTCAAAATCAGGTTTTGGACAGTATGGACTTGGAAAGGGAAAAGGGAATCACCATAAAGAGCCACGCCATTCAAATGGAGTATATCCACGAGGGTCTTCCCTTTCAACTCAACCTCATTGATACTCCCGGCCATGTGGATTTTTCGTATGAAGTTTCGCGCGCCATTGCCTCATGCGAAGGAGCGCTGCTCGTTGTTGATGCCACTCAAGGCATTCAGGCACAAACTATTTCGAACCTCTACCTTGCACTAGCCCACGACCTCGACATTATTCCCGTAATCAACAAAATTGATATGGATGCTGCGATGGTCGACGATGTTAAGGACCAAATTGTTGACCTCATTGGATGCAGCAGGGAGGAAATTCTTGCTGTTAGCGCTAAGACTGGCGATGGTGTCGATCAAATCATGGAAGCCATCATTACCAGAATAAAGCCACCTACGGGAGATTCCAACGCTCCTCTTCAAGCACTTATCTTCGACTCCGTATTTAATCCCTTCCGTGGGATTATTGCCTATTTCCGCGTTTTCAATGGAACCTTAGAAACTGGTGATAAAGTTAAATTCTTTAATACGGGTAAGACATATGAAGCAGATGAGATTGGCTACCTCAAGCTAAAACTCATGCCCAAGAAAAAGATAAAAGCTGGGGAAGTTGGTTACATTATTTCAGGTATAAAGAATGCGGTTGACGTAAAGGTGGGTGATACTCTAACCCACATCGAAAAACCATGCGCCGTTGCCATTTCCGGCTTTGAAGACGTAAAACCGATGGTGTTTGCAGGTATTTACCCTGTTGATACTGATGAGTATGAAGATCTAAGAGCTTCGCTCGAAAAGTTGCAGTTGAATGATGCCTCTCTTACTTTTGAACCGGAATCTTCATTAGCCCTTGGCTTTGGCTTTCGATGCGGATTTTTAGGACTGCTGCACATGGAGATTGTTCAGGAACGACTCTACAGGGAGTTCAACATGGACGTAATTACAACTGTACCCAACGTATCATTCAAGGTTTTCACTACAAAGGGCGAAGTGGTGGACGTTCATAACCCAAGCGGCCTGCCGGCACAAACCATCATTGGCCATATTGAGGAGCCAACCATTAACGCACAGATTATTACCAAGAGTGAATATCTGGGAGCCGTAATGAAGCTCTGCATTGATAAGCGAGGTATCTTAAAAAATCAAGTTTTTCTCACCTCCGACAGGGTGGAGATCACCTTTACCATGCCTCTCAGCGATATTGTATTTGATTTCTACGATAAGCTAAAGTCGATATCGCGTGGCTATGCTTCGTTCGACTATTTTCTGAACGGCTACCAAAAGGCCGATTTAGTTAAACTCGACATTCTGCTTAACGGCGAAATGGTGGATGCACTATCGTCGCTCATCCACAAGGACTATGCCTACAACTTTGGACGTCGGATGTGTGAAAAGTTGCAGGAATTAATCCCGCGCCAACAGTTCGACATTGCCATCCAGGCAGCCATTGGGGCAAAAATCATTGCCCGCGAAACGGTGAAGGCTGTTCGCAAGGATGTTACCGCGAAGTGCTACGGAGGAGATATTTCGCGTAAGCGCAAGCTCCTAGAAAAGCAGAAAAAAGGGAAGAAGAGAATGCGTCAGGTGGGCACTGTTGAGGTTCCTCAGGAGGCATTTCTTGCGGTTCTCAAGCTCGATTGATCATTGGGCAGCGGCCTAGAATGTAACCGCTGCTTTTTGTTTTTAACCATGATTGCCAAAATAAAACACTACTGGAAGCTCAAACGGCTGGGGTACGTAAACGACCAGCTAGGCATTGCCCACCGCTTCAGACAGGAGGGAGAGAGCTGGAATAACCATCTGACCAAGTCGAAGCAGGCCATCCTAGCATTTGTTGCAAAGGGAGAATATAAGTCAATAGCAATTCTTGGCTCCGGGTGGTTGCTCGATGTCCCACTAGAAGAGTTGGTTGCGCAAAACAAAAAAGTTGTTCTGGTTGATATTCTGCACCCAAAACAAGTGCTGCACCGGTGGAACGACAATCCTTTAGTTCAGTTTGTTGAGGCCGACATTACGGCTGGAGCCGTAGACATCTTCACCAACGTAGTATCGCGAAAAATTAGCAAGGAAGAGGCCATCTTTCTGCTGGGCAACCTCCACCCCGAAAATCTGCTTCCACCTACCGATGCAGTAATCTCGGTTAACCTGCTAAGCCAGCTGGCCCAAATTCCGGTGGAGAGGCTAAAGGATAAGGGGGTAATCTCAGATCATTTTGCAACAACCACCAGCCGCATTCTTCAGCAACAGCATTTGATGTGGCTGTCCAACCACCATAGCCTATTGATTACCGACATTGAAGAGGAGCTATTCGATGAGGATGAAAAGTTGTGTGGAACCAATCCGCTAGTGGAAGTTGACAAAAGAAAGTGGCAGCAAACAGATCGGTGGAAATGGAAGTTTGATACCCGTAAAACTTACCGGCAAGACTTTAAAACCCGCTTAAACGTTGGTGTTTTTGAAAAGATGAAATAGAATGAGGCTAGGCTTGCTCTCCAAATGTAAATGCCCTAACCCAATCAACCTCCATCGATACTGGCAACTTTCCATCATCAATATCGCTTCCAAGACCGGAGGATAACACAAGATACATTGGATGGCTTGGTATATGCTTCGTTTCCTTTCTAACCAATACGCCATTCACCTTCCAATCAATTGATTTCGGAGTCCAGTCAACGGTGAAAATTGCGAATTGGCCCCTTATGCTCGGTAGCGACAATTTACCCATCTGCCGGCTTACTCTTCCAGACTCATCGCCATGGAAGATCCCCTGTTCAAAGTTGTTTGCTTTCGATCCAAACTTAAAAATGTTAAGCTGTGGCAGCATCTTGTCGCCAACCATCCAGAAGGCATGAAAAACGGGAAACTGCGGCTGCAACCGAACCTTTGCCTCAAATCGTCCATAAGCCTGACGAAAACTTTGTCCTGTGGATACTAGGCCGGAAGTATAGCTAAACTCTTTGGGGAAGAATCCAAGTTTTTCATCCCATACCATACCACTAGCCTTCTCTTTTCTGGTTTCAATCTTTAGAAGACTATTTTCCAAATGGACATTGTTGCCATCAGAAAGGTGTTGCCTCTCTCCTGAGAGAGAATATCCCTTATGAAGCAGCGCTTCACCCCAAAAGTATCGTGTTAGCCAACGATTTTTATCTAGTTTCTTTTCGTCAAAATTATCCAGAAATGTCATCTCCCAACTAAGATATGGGACGAGCCTTCCTGACTTCTTCTCCTTAAAGAAAAATAGTAAATCAACATCCTTCTCCAGCTGCTTACACTCCTGAAGAAGTTTATAATCCTCCGACTGCTCAAACTTATCCTTGGAGAGAAGGTATTTCTTCTTTTCCTGAAAATCTGCTGACCCAACCAGCTGTTCCAACTCGGCAAGCTCAACAAGTAGATTTCCAGCCTCAATGGTCTCTAGGTTTTTTAAAAGTGCGGCACCATCAACCTTCAGGTAAGTACGGATATCGGTATTATTGCTGAGTAATTTAAACTCCTGCTCCAAAGCAAAGAATTCCGAATTCTTCCATTTATATGAGCGCAAGAAATCCTGAAATTCTGAGGCAGAAACAATCTTTACGACCTCCTCATAGCGCAAAATAATTGTTTGATCGAGATCCTCATCTTTTCCCTTGAGGTGCTTTTTAACATGAGGGTGCTTTCGAAGAGTTTTATACTCAACTAAAGTCTTATATTCACTGGTGTTCTTAACGGAGTATTCCTTTTTGCGGGCAACAAATTCCTGATCCGAAAGCATACTCTTCAACTCAAAGAAACGAGCAATATCTATTGAATCCTTTACTTTTAAGTAGGTGGTGTAGCTTGGAGATTGCTTAAATGAGAAATATTTTTTAATCCGAGAATCCCGTTGTAACGTATGAAGACGATTTTCTGCCTGAAACTCTGAACTACCTTTGTAAGTTAGGTTGTGCAACTCAAGCCTTCTTTGGGCAAATTCAGCTGAGGAAACGTAGGCTTTGAGCTCATTAAATCGTGACAACTTCGGTGAGGCATCAATCTCCTTATATCGCTTGACGTCGGATAGAAGCGCATTAATGCGTCCCTCATACGCCTCAGCGGATGGCAACATACCAAGCGTGCGGGAAGTTACGTATCGAAACCAGTAGAAAGAATTTGCCATCTATAAGCGTCTTTGAGTTATGATTCCCGGTGATGCATTATCATTTTAAACGGAACTTTCAGGTTTTCAGCATAGTCCTCTCCTGCTTCCTGCATATCGTCATCATCCTCAAAGTAGTGCCACTGCACTTCAATGCTGTGGCCATGGCGATGCATATCTCGAAGTTTTTCAAAAAGTTTAATAAACATTTTTGATGAGGAGGTATTATAGTACTCGAGGTTGAAAACCAACTCCGTTTTAGGATTGGGGTTAAGGGAATATTCGTCAAACCAAGAGATTATTGGATTGTAGAATTCAAGCACATCCTCAGGGAGTGAGTTTCCTGCAATTTCAAATACTCCTTCTACCTTATCAAGAACAACCTTGGGGGTTTCCTCAGTTGGATCAATAATAATTGCTTTCATAGCCAGGAATAATTTATCCAAAAATAAAGGAAAAAAACAAAATCCTTCATTTCCCTGCTATAAATATAGGAAAAATAATCGACCAATGGTTAATTACATTCCGAACATTAGAAAATAAGCTTAAACCCTTTCCCCCTAACGTTAATAATTTGAATGGATTGGTCCTCTTTTAGAAATTTTCTAAGTTTGGTAATATACACATCCATGCTACGTGCATTAAAGTAGCTGTCATCCGACCAGATGGCCATGAGTACCTCACTACGATCGACAACGGCATTCCGGTTGGAGCATAGGTATAGCAGCAACTCCGACTCCTTTGCCGTTAGCTTAGTAAGGTTATCTGCATGAATTAGGGTTTGCTTCGTAGGATCAAAAGTGTACTCGCCAATTTTATATATCTGTCCATCTGCCCCCATGTGGTTAACTTGCGTCCGGCGTAAAATAGCCTCGATCCGAGCAACCAATTCCTCGATGCTAAATGGTTTGGTCATGTAGTCGTCAGCACCGGAGTTAAAACCTTCCAGCACATCTTCCTTCATCGACTTAGCAGTTAAGAAAACAATGGGTATGGTTGGAGCAGTTTGCCTAATTTTTTTTGCCACCGTAAAACCATCCATTATTGGCATCATAACATCTAGAATGCATATCTGGTAAGGCTTTTGAGAAAAACCAGCAAATGCTTTTTCGCCGTTGGAAAAAAGATCGGCCTCATACCCTTTGGCAATTAGATATTCCCTAAGAAGCATGCCTAGGTTCTCATCGTCCTCGGCAAGTAGAATTTTTATGCTGTTTGCTTCCATCTGCTATATATTTTTTTAAATAGTGAAGATGATTCTTTGTGTTTTATTGTATCAGTTTCCCAAGGAAGAAAGATAGTGAATTTTGAGCCAACTCCAATTTCGCTTTCCACCCAAATGTTCCCTCCGTGAATTTCCACCAACTTCTTAACATAGCTAAGGCCAAGGCCAAAACCTTTTACATTATGAACATTGCCTGTAGGAACTCGGAAAAACTGCTCAAATATGCGCTTCTGATTTTCCTTACCAATTCCAATGCCATTATCCTTTACGCTGATTAAAATACCTTTAGGCTGGCTTGCAGTGGAGATCGAAATTTCGGGATGACTTCCAGAATATTTCAGCGCATTTTCCACTAAGTTAGCAAGTATGTTAGTAATGTGAACTTCATCGGCCATTACCGATGACTCTGTAGCCAACAGGTTCAAGGTGATCATCCCTCCACTTTTCTCAACTTGTAAGGCAAAGTTATCGGTTACCTTTCGTGCAATAGCATGTATATCCACCACCTTTCGTTTGAGCTTTACCTTACCCTTGTCGAAAATGGCCATTTGAAGCACTCGCTCCACCTGGAATCCCAACCGACGGCTTTCCTCCCAAACCACTTTTGAAATATAGTCGTAATTCTTTCGTTCAGGTGGTAAATTTTTATCCATAAGCATCTGTGCAGCCAAGGAGATGGTTGAAATAGGCGTTTTCAGCTCATGGGTCATGTTGCTCACAAAATCGTTTTTAATCTCGGAGAGGCGTTTCTGGTGAATGATGATGTATATGGTAGTGCTAAAGGCAAAAATAATGATTAGCGTAAGGATAATAGTCGCTCCCAAAATGAGCCCAAGCGAACTGAGAATAAAGTGGCGCTGCGATGGAAAGTAGATACTCAGGTAATACTTGGGCGAAAGCACATCGTTTGGAAAAAGCAGTCCCGTAAAAAGAGAATGCGTTTTGGGCATGTAGCTATTCGACTTATAAACAACCGCACCCTTAACATCAGAAACCGCAAATTGGTATGGAATATCCACCCCTTTCCTCAGCAACTCTACCCGAAGCAGGCTGTCGAGCAACTGCTTCGACACTCTCTCCTGAATGGTGGACTCTACCCTAATTAGCTTATTTACAATATTTTCAACAAACACTGTTTTCTGTGTAAGCCGACTGCTGAGCGGTGCAAGGCTATTCTCCACATCCGGACGAATATCTCTTTTGTCAGGGAAAGAAATAAGTTGATCCTTGTTGGCTCTATACTTAGCCGAATCGGTGGTTACAATGTCGTAGTTGGGCGTAACAAACAGGCTGTCAGCCTTGTCGAAAACAAAAATCTGTCGCCTCCGCTGCACCGACTTAATGCTCCAAGGTGTTTTCTCAACCTTGTTCAGCTCATACTCCACCTTCGGTTTTCCGCTGCCCGTCTTATCGTTTATGAATGGTTTAATTTCGTCAAATATCTGGGAAACAGTCTCCTGCTTCTCCACCTCGTCGATTACTCTATCGAGAGTATTATTTACCAACCGATCAAACTCCTCCTCCTTCATCTGGTAGGAGTTCCTAATCCAAAGCATTTGCAGCAGCACCAAACCCAGAGAAGCAAGAGAAATAATAATGGTGAGCAACCAGATATGGCGTCGATTCATGAGGCAAGTTTTAGCAAGTGCTTGATAGTTCGCAAATTTAGATTATTGATTTATCTTTTTATCAGAACGTTAACAAAGTTTAACATAAGATTTTCATCGGGAGCTGGCCTAAAGATTATCTTTGAAAAGCAGTAAAACAAGTGTAGGTAATTGTGCAAACTTTTCAATTTGCTTAATGGTGGGTGAATCCTATCGCAAAGCATAAATTTAGGGATGGACCTTGCTCCATCCCTTTTTTATTTTATTTTATGAGCAACGAGGCCAACTTCTTTAAAACCCCCTTCTCTGTACCTAGCGAAAAGCAACCCACTACTTCAGGGATTTTCTTTACCTGAGCATTCCACTTCATGATTAACTCAGCGGAAGCTGGTCCGGTACCTGCCAGCAGGTAGTCAAGATTTTTCATGTTGGGCAATAGATTTTTCGCTCCACTGCGTGTGGCAATTAGCAATAGATGATGTTCGTTTTCATCGATCGAAAAATGAAAGGTGGCAAAAGGTTCCAGAATAGAACCTGCTGCAGTGTTGGCCGTATCAAAAAAGGAAAATTCAGCCCCAGCATATCGATTTAGCAGCCACGATAACCGCTGAATAGGTTCCGCACAGGCAATGCCCAAAAAGGCAGCAGTCTGCAAGGGGACATCCAACTTGTGAACAGTTTTGGGCATATGCTAAAGGTTAAATAACGTCCTACCTTGCAAGAGAGTCTACCGAGGTCATGCTGGATTCCTCAGCGTCAGATTGGGCAAATGCAGCTAGTTCATCTTCGTTCGAAAGCACCACCATTGCTGCATTTTGCTCTGCTTCTTTCTTGGAATATCCTCTACCTTCGCTTACCTGCACACCTCCGATTAAGAGTGTAACATAAAAAATAGGCGAAGCTTCATGAGGCTCATGCTCCTCGTGATAGTCAAAGGTAACACTTCTTCGCTGTTTTTGGCCCCACTCAATAATGCGGCTTTTGAAATCTGTTTCCAGCAGTTCCAGCGTGTTAAGGTCAACAAAGCGTTTAAGAATCTTCCTTGTGAGAAATTTTTGCGTACGATTATAGCCTTGGTCAAGGTACATGGCACCAATTAGTGCCTCCAAAGCATCACCAAATATGTGCCGGTGAGCGGAGCTACTTGTTTGGGATACCACTAGCCGCTGTATACCAATTTGTATCGAAAGTTGGTTTAGGTGGGTGCGACTGACAATTTTCGCCCTCATCTTTGTAAGAAAGCCCTCTCTCTTTTCAGGATAGTGCATAAATAGGAAATCGGCAATGATGGCGTCAATGATGGCGTCGCCAAGATACTCCAACCGCTCATTGTTGACAGTCTGTCCCGAGGCAAGCACTACCGAAGCTGACTTATGAATAAAGGCCAGCTTGTAAAGGTTGAGATTTTTAGGGTAAAAACCGAAGATAGATCTAAACTCCCGATAAAATATACGGTCCGATTCCGACTTAATTTTTATTCGGTGTAAGAGTGTCACCCTAACATTGATTACTGAAACTTCTTCAGAACGATGGAAGAATTATGCCCACCAAAGCCGAATGTGTTGCATAACGCCACCTTAACCTCACGCTTTTGGGCATGGTTGAGGGTAAGATTTAACCGCGCATCGATGGCCGGATCGGGAGTTGTATGGTTGATGGTTGGTGGAACTATCCCCTTGTTAATGGCCAAAATACAGGCCAATGATTCAACTGCCCCTGCTGCTCCAAGGAGGTGGCCAGTCATTGATTTAGTGGAAGAGATATTCAACTTATAGGCATGGTCGCCGAATACGGTAATAATAGCCTTTGCCTCAGCGATATCGCCTAGAGGTGTAGCCGTGCCGTGAACGTTGATGTAGTCAACCTCTTCGGGGCGAGTATTGTTATCGGCAAGGGCAAATTTCATAACGTTAGAAGCACCTAAACCCTCCGGATGGGGCGCTGTAAGGTGATACGCATCGGCAGTCATTCCACCACCGATAACTTCACAGTAAATTTTTGCACCACGCTTAATAGCATGCTCATACTCCTCAAGAATTAGGGAAGCACCACCTTCACCCATCACAAAACCATCGCGGGTAGCGTCAAATGGACGGGATGCCGTGAGGTATTGCTCATTGTTGGTAGAAAGGGCTTGCATGGCATTAAAGCCGCCAACCCCTGCTTCGTTTATTGCCGCCTCTGAGCCTCCAGTAATAAACACCTTGGCTTTCCCAAGGCGAATAAGGTTGTATGACTCTATCATGGCATGAGTAGACGAAGCACAAGCAGATACAGTAGAATAGTTAGGACCGCGGAAGCCATACTTCATGGAGATGTGGCCCGACGCAATGTCCGAAATCATTTTAGGAATGAAGAAAGGGCTAAATCGAGGGATATAACCACCCTCGACAAACCCTTTAACTTCCTGGAGAAAGGTTTGGATTCCTCCAATTCCAGAACCCCAAATAACCCCGGCATGATCGAGGTCTAAAGTCTCCAATTGAAGACCCGAGTCCTTCACTGCCTCCTCGGCTGCAATGAGGGCATACTGGGCATACATGTCCAGCCTTTTTGCCTCCTTACGCTCAAAGTAGTTGTTGGGATCATAATTTTTTACTTCACAAGCAAATTTTGTTTTAAAATTGGTGGTATCGAAACTCTTAATAAGGTCGCACCCACAAACTCCTTTTTCTAAGTTGGCAAAGTACTCTTCAACGTTGTTTCCTAGAGGATTAATTGTTCCTAATCCAGTAATCACCACTCGTTTAAGCTCCATAGACCAAATTTTAAAACAAATTATGCCGGAAGTTTTTGATTTTTCTGCTACTTCTTACTTGCTGTGACCCTCGATGTAGCTGATAGCATCACCTACGGTGCCAATCTTTTCAGCATCTTCATCAGGAATAGAAATGTTGAACTCTTTCTCAAATTCCATGATAAGTTCAACAGTGTCAAGTGAATCTGCACCTAAATCATTAGTGAAGCTTGCAGTAGGAGTAACTTCGTTCTCGTCAACGCCTAGTTTGTCAACGATAATAGCTTTTACTCTCGATGCGATGTCAGACATAGTTGTAAGTTTTAATTAATACTTAGGTTAACTTTAGCAATCAAACTGCAAATAAATAACTTTCTACCGCAAAGTAAAAAGTTATCCAAGCAAATTATGGCGCAAAAGTAAAACAATTTGTTTTTATTTTTGCGGTCGCAACTCACTATTTTGCATTTTTCGATAGTTATATCATGTTATAACGTTCATAATGAAAAACATAGCCGTATTCGCTTCTGGTTCGGGAACCAATGCTGAAAATCTCATCAGGTACTTTGCCGATTCATCATCTGCAAGGGTTATGATACTGCTTTCCAACAACTTAAACGCCTACGCTCTCGAAAGAGCCAAGCGGTTGAACGTTCCCACCATCACGTTTACGAGGGAGCAATTTTACCAAAAAGAAATCATTCTTGATGTTCTAAAGCAACATAAAATTGATCTCATTGTTCTTGCAGGGTTCTTGTGGCTTATCCCCCAATACCTTACAAATTCATTCCCTAATCAAATAGTGAATATCCATCCGGCCCTACTTCCCAATTATGGAGGAAAAGGCATGTTTGGAATGCATGTTCATGAGGCAGTGGTGAAAAATCGTGAAGCAGAGAGCGGTATAACCATCCACTATGTAAACGAACTTTACGACGCAGGAAGCATTATATTTCAAGCAAAGGTCAACCTTTCTCCTGATGAAACCGCTGAATCGCTTGCCGCTAAAATCCATCTCCTAGAGCAGAAGCACTTCCCAACTGTTGTGGAGAGGGTGCTAAATCATCTGCCCTAAAAGGTGCTGCAACTAGTTCATCAAATACTACCTTGGTGCACTTGGATTTTTAACCATCGCCCGAAGCGTATCGATGCCAACTTTA